>NZ_JAUBTB010000072.1:0-37587 GCF_036704965.1 Microcoleus sp. F10-B2
TATGTTCAAGTAAGCAAATCCGAAATTATTTTGCTCACTGCTGTTACTGTACCTCTTAGTCACGCAAAGTGCTGTATATTGGTTGATTTCTCCTATTTGGTTGTCCGTTAAGGAATCTCCTTCTTTATTTATATATTTTATTATTTCGGCTATTTTATTTATAGGTTGGTATTACGGAATTTTAGCTGCAGTTTTGATAGCTATAGGACAAACAAATAGTTTTTTTGGCGGGGAAATTCCGCTGGAGATGGCAAAAAAGATTGGATTTTTTGGTGAATCAATGAAAGGATGGTCTTTTTGGTTTTTTATTAGTGTTTTATCAAGCTTTTTACCCATCAGTTCACTTATTGATATCTGTGAATTCTCCGCAGCCTATTTAGGGGAAGATACAGAGGGTAGTACAATGAGATCAAAGACTCGTGGTAGAGTATCAAATCTTCTGGAAGACGTATTGAATAGCGATAATTATGATAGAGCAACTATATTAGCTTATAGTTTTGGTGTTGCTGTGGCGACAGATACTCTGGCTGATTATCACAGAGAAAACTTTTTTCGATACATTACTTTAGGGGGAAATTTAAAGGTTTTATCTTATAAATCTAATTGGGGGGAGAGAGAAATAAATAAATGCTTAAACAATGCAACAATAAATACCTGGATTGACTGCTATTCTAATCAAGACTGGGTGGCGGCTAAGACTCCGTTACCTAAAGGAAGTTCTTCAGATAAAATGATTTACAAAAAAGTTTCGGCAAAATCTTCTTCTTTCCTCCAACGTTTTTTAGGAAAAACTCACGTTTGTTATTTTTATGACTCTACCGTTTGGGAGACTATTATTCGGTAAAATTTATAAATTCTGCAAGTTTATCATACTAAATCCGGGTTGTCCACCTCCTTTATCATTCGGCGGTTGAACCGCAAAGAGACTCAAACGAAGTATGCCGACGCAGGCTAAGAGATAAAGGGGGTATTGAAGCCGGACTTGGTAGCAGACTCACTTCCAAAGACAACTAGCCCGCTCTCTGTTTTTATTCCTAGAAACAGCAAACACCCAACAGTCAAACGTTAACTAACAAATTACCATTTGGGTTGACTTTCTATCAAAAGTGTGGCTGCGATGCTGTCTATCGGCTTTGAGAAAAAGTATCCTTGTCCGTATTCGCATTGCAGCGCTCTGAGTAAATTAAGCTGTTCGCTGGTTTCGATTCCTTCAGCAATTACATCCATGCCTAAATGACTGGCTAAAATTAAAATAGTCTGTACGATGGCTTCGTTTCCTTCATCTTCAGTCATGCGGCTGACAAAAGCTCGATCGATTTTTAAAGCGTCAGTTGGAAAAGTGTGCAGGCGGCTCAAAGAAGAATAGCCAGTGCCGAAATCGTCAATATATAATTGAATTTCTAATTTTTTCAATTCCGCGAGGATAGCGACTGCTGATTCGGCATTCTCCATAATGACGCCTTCAGTAATTTCTAACTTAAAAGTGCGCGGGTCAAGCTGAGTTTCTTGTAAAATTTCGCGAATGCGATCGATTAAATCCGGTTGTTTAAATTGTTGATTAGAAAGGTTGACGCTGACAGTCAAGGGCGGATTTGCTGGGAATTTTTGGTGCCACTGGTGGATCTGACTGCAAGCCGATCGCATCATCCACCAGCCAATAGGTATAATCAATCTAGTTTCTTCTGCTACTAAAATAAAATCGCCTGGAGATACGACACCCCGCTGCGGGTGATACCACCGCAACAGCGCTTCAAAACCCCTGATTGTACCGCTAGTGAGAGAGACGATGGGCTGATAGTAAAGCTGAAATTCCTGGAATTCTAAAGCGCGCCGCAAGTCGTTTTCCAGTTGCAAAAGGGCGACGGCGCGAGTGTGCATACTTAAGTCAAAAACTTCGTGGCGAGCTTTGCCCAATTCCTTAGCGTGATACATGGCAGCATCTGCATCTCGGAGCAGTTCTTCTGGTCGCTCGTACAATGTTGCGAACGGGACATTGGGAACTGGGGAGTCGGAAGATAAGCCAGACAAATAAGTTTCCCGATCGATATTTACCAAATTTCCTGGACTCGACTGTTCGCTGCTTTCGCTTGGATGCTGCGGTAAACCGGAACACACAATGCCAATGCTAGCACTGGTAAAAACTTGATATTTGTTGAGGTAAAAAGGTTCTGCCAGTTCGGCTTGCACTCGATCGGCAATGTGGGTCGCATCCTCGGTGTTTTTGATATTTTCGAGCAAAATAGCGAATTCGTCGCCGCCGAGACGAGCAACAGTATCTCCAGCCCGCAAACAGGTTCCCAGGCGCTGCGCGATCGCGATCAGCAACCGATCGCCCACTAAATGCCCCAAACTGTCGTTGACAACCTTAAAGCGGTCGAGATCGATAAACAGCACCGCAAACAAAATTTCAGGACGGCGTTTTGAAAGCTCGATCGCGTGTCCCAAGCGATCCATAAATAAAGCTCGGTTGGGCAAACCCGTTAGCATATCGTGCAAAGCATCGTGTACTAACTTCTCTTCTGCTATTTTGCGGAGGGTGATATCTTCGACAGTACCTTCGTAATAAAGCAAATTGCCGCCAGCGTCGCGAACTGCGCGACCGTTCTCGGAAACCCAGATGGTGGTGCCGTCAGCGCGGTAAACTTGAGACTCGAACTCAGACACAAAACCGTGTTTTTCGATCGCGCGCAAAAACTCGACGCGGCGGTTGGGATCGAGGTAAAGTTGGTGGTCGATGTCGTGAATGTTCGCGATCAATTCGGCGGCCGAGTCGTAGCCGTAAATTCTTGCCAAAGCAGGGTTCGCGCTGAGGTAGCGCCCGTCGGGCGTTGTCTGGAAAATTCCTTCGATCGCGTTTTCAAAGATGCTGCGGTATTTCTCTTCAGCCTGTTGCAGCGCGAATTCAGCCTGCTTGCGATCGCTGATATCAGTCAGCGTGCTGAGATAGCCGAGAACTTCCCCGCTTTTGGCAATTTCCGGCACTGCTTGGCAAAATACCCAGGTTGTGAGGTCGCCGTTGCAAAAGCGGTACTCTAACTTACAAGGCAACTTCTCTTTGACAGCGCCATACCACAGGCTCAAAACGCGCGCTCGGTCTTCGGGATGCAAACTTTGCGTCCAACCTTCGCCTAGTGCTTGTGGTGCCGTCAGCCCCGCCATCTCCAAAAATCGCTGGTTGACGTACAAGCAATCTCCACTAGCGTCGGCGCGGAAAATCCCGACCGGCAGGATTTTTGCCAAGGTGTAATAGCGGTATTCGCTTTCTAGCAGTGCGCTGGCAGCTACTTTAGTCTCCGTGATGTCAAACATTGCACCTTGAAGGATAACAGACTTGCTCGCTTCATCGCGAACTGCGATCGCTCGATCGCGGAACCAGACGACTCGGCCGTTGCGGGCGATCGCGCGGTATTCTGAAACCAGCGGCCCGTCCCAAAACTCTTCTCCACAGGTGAATTTCTGTGTGGCGTTTTCAACTAACACGCGGTCGCGGTCTTCTGGGTGAACGAGTTTCAGCCACAGGTCGGGGTCTGCCCGCCATTCAGCGACAGAATAACCCAAAAAAGTCTCGATTTGCGGGCTGATGTAAAGTTTGGCAGCGCTGCGGTTGAGGGGAGAAATGTAGGTGACAGCCGGCATTTGTTCTACAAGGGCGCAGTATTTCGCTTCTACAGTGCACAGTGCTGCTTCTAAGCGCTGCCGCTCTAATTCGGCGGCGGCCCGTCCGGCAAAAATGCTGAGAATTAGTCGGAAGTTGGCAAGATGTGCTTCCGGCAGGGGTCGATCGTGGAAAATACAAATAATGCCTAAAGGTTCGCCGTAAGAGTTTTTGAGCAAGACTCCCAGGAAACTGCGCGCACCTGTAACTACCGGTCTGCGGTCTTCTGGAAAGGTTTCCAGCAAGTAGTCGGGACAGGAGTACATTCCCCGATCGAGTACCAGCGCTTCGGGAGTATTGGCGGTGTCGTACTCAAAGTTTGGCTGCCACAGTCCGTTGCTCCAAAAACTGATAACTTGCAATCTATCGGAAGCAGCATCGGCGCTGTCCATTGACTTAATCGATTTGGCAGCGATGGCGCTGCAAACTCCGAGTGCTGAGGCTAAGTGGCGAACTAACGAATCAAAGAATTCTGCTCCCCCCGGCGAATCAGTACCTGCGAGAATGTCGCCGAGCAAGTCTTCCTCTAATTGCGGGGAAGCTGTGACTTTGGGAGGGTTGTCGGCATTCGGGCGATCGCGATTTTCCCCCATCGAACCGGAAATGCTCGGAGTTAGGGTTTTGTTGGTTCGAGGCCCAACAACAGGGGAAGAATTCACAGTTAGGCGCTGTTGCTGAGCCAAGAATACAGCGCGGCCAATACCTAAAACTTTACCCAAGCAACTGTCAGTTTGCCGCCACAGATTTGAGTTTGGGACAATCAAAAATTTTTTTCGCATTTTCAATCCTGCTGATAAATCGTCGGCCTTTAATTCTGCCAACTGCCGTTGCTCTTGGGCCAGCGGCAGACCGGGCCGCCTTCGGTGCCACTTGAGATAAATCGCCGACGCCAAGGCTAAAGTCGCCGATAATCCCACAAAGTATGCAAGAATCTCAAAGTAAAAAAATAAATTTAGATCGAACATCGATTAGCACCGCTCGACAATTGTTGTAGTTACCTGAAGCCAATCTCTTTTAAAATAACTAAGTATCGTCACGAATGAGTAACGCATACAAGGTAGGATCGCAGGTGAAAGCGACAACAGAGTTAACAACCGTGATGAAAGCGATCGTTTTTGACACGCCTGGAAGCCCGTTCGTATTGAGACTGCAACATATCCCCGCCCCTACTATACAAAGAGATACTGAAGTTTTGGTGCGGTTGCGGGCGGCGGGGATCAATCCTATAGATACTAAATTGCGGGCCCGCGGCACTTTTTATCCCGAAAAAACTCCTCACGTTTTGGGGTGCGACGGTGCTGGAGTCGTAGAGGCTGTGGGTGCTGGCGTGCAAAGTTTTCAAGTGGGAGACGAGGTTTTTTTCTGCAATGGCGGTTTGGGCGGGCCGATCGGTACTTATGCTGAGTTTGCCGTTGTAGACCAACGCTTTCTCGCCATCAAGCCTGCTGCTTTAAGTTTTGCTGAGGCGGCGGCTGCACCGTTAGTTTTAATTACGGCATGGGAATCGCTGTACGATCGAGGGCGCTTGCAAGCTGGCCAGGTGTTATCAAAGAAGGTGCTCATTCAAGCCGGTGCCGGCGGTGTCGGCCACGTCGCGGTACAGTTGGCAAAGTTGCAGGGTGCTGAGGTTTGCACTACTGTTAGCTCACAGGAAAAAGCCAATTTTGTCAAGCACTTAGGTGCAGATTTAGTTATTTTATACAAAAATACCGATGTTGTCGATGAGGTTTTGACTTGGACTCAAGGACAAGGAGTTGACTTGGCTTTTGATACAGTCGGGGGAGAAACTTTTTACCAAACTATTCCGGCTGTGAAAATTTATGGAGATTTGGTAACTATTTTGGAACCAGATCCAACTTTGGGCAATTTGAAAACAGCGAGAATGCGAAATCTGCGAATTAGTTTGGAATTAATGTTAACACCCATGCTGGAAGGTTTGGTGGAGGAACAGGAACACCAGGCTCATATTTTGCAGCAGTGTGCTCGTTTGTGCGATCGCAACTTGCTCAAAATTCACGTCAGCCAAACTTTCCCCCTCGAAGAAGCCCGAGCCGCTCACGAACTGTTAGAAACAGGCTCAGTAACGGGTAAAATAGTGATGGAAATTGCGGGCGGTTAGAATTGCGGGCGATTGAAATTGCGGGTTGCAAAATCGCCCGCAATTCTTCAAGTCGTATACTCCGCATTAATCTTCACGTAGTCGTAACTCAAATCGCATCCCCAAGCTTTCGCAAAACCGCTGCCATTCCCGACACTAACCTGAATTAAAACCGTATCAGCTTTCAAATATTCCCCCTCCGCAGCCGCTTTCATGTAATTACTTGCAGCAGCGCGATCGAACTCTTTAGGTTGCCCGTGTTCCATCATCAAAAAATCCCCCAATTGAATCCGCAAATTCTCTTGATCGAAAGGTACGCCAGCGCGTCCCGCCGCCGCCGCAATTCTCCCCCAATTCGGATCGCGTCCGAAAATAGCAGCTTTCACCAAAGAAGAACCGACAATTGTTTTGGCAATTTTACTGGCAGAAACTTCATCCAGCGCGCCGCTAACTTGCACTTCCACCAAACAAGTTGCACCTTCGCCGTCGCGGGCGATCGCCTTTGCTAAATGCACGCAAACTTCTGTCAGCATCGCCTCTAATTTTTCAGCATCTGCCCCCATTTCCGTAATTGCCGGTGTGCGGGATTGACCGTTTGCCAAAGCAATTAGCGAATCGTTGGTACTGGTATCGCCGTCAACAGTAATTTGATTGAAACTTCTGTTAGCCGCCCGACTCAGCATTTCTTGCCACAAATGCGATGACACTGCTGCATCGCAAGTTACAAATGCCAGCATTGTTGCCATATTTGGATGAATCATTCCCGAACCTTTGCAAATGCCGCCGATGCGGACGGGTCGATCGCCAAACACGGTTTCCAGGGCGATCGTTTTCGGCACTAAATCAGTCGTACAAATAGCTTTAGCCGCCGCATCAGAACCAGTTTCCGAGGCCTCAGCAACTAATCGCGGAATTCCCGCCCTCAGCGGCTCCATTTTAATTCGCTGTCCGATGACGCCAGTGGAGGCTAAAAGAATCGATTCTGGAGGAATATTCAGCGCTTCTCCCAACAATTTTGCACTTTCGAGGGCATCTGCCAAACCTTGTTCGCCAGTACCCGCATTAGCTTGTCCCGCATTGCACAAAATTGCTTTGGCGCTGGGTTTAGCTTGCAAACGCTGGCGGCAGTAGTCCACGCAAGCTGCCCGGACACTGGATGTGGTGAAGACTCCGGCGGCGATGGCATCCACCTCTGACAAAATTAAAGTTAAATCTGGCAAGCCTGAAGGCTTCAAACCCGCTGTAATTCCCGAGGCTCGATACCCTCTGGGTGCTGTAACTCCGCCGCCAATTTCTTTCCAGTCCGACATGATGACCTCCCTAGTAGCCTTCAATCTGCTGAAAGGGGATTATATCATTTTAGATTTTAGATTTTAGATTTTAGATTGCGAACAACTGATTTTGTAAGGGTTGGCTTGTTTTCTGGTTCCCGGCGTGGAAATGCAGTTCAGGGAGGCTGTGACTCACTTTTTGTCTTTAACCAACCCAATAAAACTAATCGCGGCTTCCTATCTAGAGTTAGAACTCAAGAAGAAGTCGCGACGGTTTTGTAATTGACATTATTAATTTTTAGCTGGCAAACAACAAACTCGATTCAACTATCTCGCCGTTGAAAAAAGGGGTTATTTGCGATCGATACTCGCTGGAGAACCAGCATCTAAACCAACTTCAGCAGCCACACGGCTCAGCATGGATTCCTGACGGTTTTTGACGACGTGTTGGTGGCGCATCATCAGGTTGCGGGCTTGTTCTTGAGTTGACATAACTGATTTCTCCAAACTATAGGTAATGACTTCGTAGACAATTGTCGAAATTGAGCTTGCCCTAGCTCATAGTGGCGTTGCTGCGATCGTAACTGGCTTGAAGGCTGGGCTGCGGTTTGCCTTGAATGTGACCCCAGTAGTGGGTATCTTCCATCCCGACTTCGGTGGCGGTGCGGTTGAGCATGGATTGCTGCCGGTTCTTCACCAGTTGGTGGTGGCGCATCATCAGAGAGCGAGCTTGATTTTCGGTAGACATATGGGGTTCCTCCGTATTTTTTAGATTAATGTTGGGCTGCTTTTTTCTTTTCTTCTATCACTATAACAGACAATTCTGTATCTAAAGCTACCAAATTAAAAATGTCACAAAAATTTACAATTGGGCTGTAGGGCGAGAATGTCGATCGAAGGTTCAGGGAGTGCGATCGGGCTTTGCCTCGTTGATTCACGCCCAACCTCAAGCAACAGTTGGCAAAAATTGACAGTATTTGCGATTTTTAAATTAAACAGTCCTAGACGCACGCTTCCCAAAAAAACCCGGTCTCTCGCTGTCGCGATCGGGCGTATACGACCAAATTACGTGCAGACACCGGGTTTTTGCCTCCAGGACTGTTAAAGATGTAAATGTTTACAAACTATGACCGCACTCAAAATTTCGCTGCCCGAATCGATGCGGGACTCGATCGGCGAACAGGTTGCCAAAAGTGACTACAGTAGCGCTAGCGAATACATCCGATACTGGATTTGCCAAGAACTAGAACGAGTGGCAAAAATAAAACTTGAGAGATGACTATTGGAAGCTTTAGATAGCGGTAAACCGATTGGTACAGCAGATTCCACGTTTGTGAAGGACACCCGCTGAGCGTTCAATCCTCGTAGGGACACGGCACTGCCGTCTCCCTACTGCTGTTAATAAACCTGGGATACGCTGTATTAGCGATGAGTGGTGCAAAAAAACGCACGGAAATTGTAGAAAAAGTCAGCAAACAAAAGACACGATCAGACTAATTTTAATTAGACTAAAAAAATAATTTTAATGCGGCGTTGAGATTCTTTAGATGAGGCAGGGAAAACTTTCTCACAATTAGCACAAAGGTATAGTATTAGTAGACTCGATAATGTTGACAATTCGTGTCTGGTTCGTTGGCGGAAGTTGGCAGTCAAGGAATTTGACAAACATCTAATTTTTTATGTATAAAGCGATGAGTGTATTGAGATTGTCGGACTACTCCATGCTGCCCGCGATCTGGCAGGTATTTGAGGAGAGGAAGAATAGTTTTGAGAATTCTCAATACATTGAGGGGCGATTCCCTGCAGCATAGCTGCGATCGCGCGAAGTTTTGACATTCATTGCCTGAAATATCCCACCCCAGTCCTCCCCTTGTCAAGGGGAGGGAGTAAGATTCCTAGTTTATATTTGTAAGTTGTCGGCAGAATTTGCTTGTAAGTGTACAGACGGGAGCATCTCATATTTGTAAAAACACTTCTTCTGGCTCCTTCCTTCTTCCTCTTTCCTTCTTCCTCTTTCCTTCTTCCTCTTTCCTCCTGCCCCGCAGCCTCGGGCCTTAAAACTCCAATTTCTAGCTTAACTGCAAAAGTGAGATGCTCCCTGCACAGACTTTGTGCTACAAAGGCGATCGCAAATTAGTTACACTTAATTAAATGCAAAACCTCTCCCCAACCCTTGTTTTACTCCGAAAGGGGAGAAAGACTAGGAAATATTAGGTGAATTTCATGCTTGGAATAACACTCGGTACTCGCTACAGCATTATCCGTCACTTGGGAGGCGGCGGATTTGCTCAAACTTATTTAGCTGAAGATAAGCAGCTACCAGGCAATCACCTCTGCGTCGTCAAGCAGCTTAAACCTCAAGCAACCGATCCGGAAACTCTACAGGTAGCAAGACGTTTATTTGATACTGAAGCGCAAGTTTTGTACAAGTTGGGAAATCACGATCGCATTCCCCGACTTTTTGCTTACTTTGAAGAAAATCAAGAGTTTTATCTCGTTCAAGAATTTATAGAAGGCCACGATTTAAGTCAAGAAATTACGCCAGTTGTTCCGGGCACAGCAGGAGTCATGCAGGAAGATGCAGTCATTTGTATATTGGAGGAACTTCTCGAAATTTTAGACTTTGTACACCAGCAAAATGTGATTCACCGCGATGTCAATCCCCGCAATATCCTCCGCAGAGATAGAGACGGAAAATTAGTTTTAATTGACTTCGGCGCAGTCAAAGAAATTACTACTCAAATCAGCAATCCTCAGCCCAAGAATAGCTTGAGTGTCAGCATCGGTACTCCCGGTTATATGCCCAGCGAACAAGCTCACGGCAACCCGAAACTCAGCAGCGATATCTATGCCGCAGGTGCGATCGCAATTCAGTTCCTCACCGGCATAAATCCTCACCAAATGCCAAGAAACCCCGATACAGAGGAAATTATTTGGCAGGACAAAACATCAGTCAGTCCGGAATTCGCGAAGATTTTAGATAAGATGGTAAAGTACGATTTTCGGCAGCGTTATTCTAGTGCCGGCGAAACACTGCAAGCTATTAAACAATTAAAAAATTCTTGCAGCGGTACAGTTCCTGTATTGCCTCGGGTTGCTGCTGCGAATAAGCCTCTAAAATCCAGAAAAAAACTGTATTTTAAAATATTGTCGATCGCCAGTTTAATTGGCATCAGTATTATAGCATCAATTTATGGTGTAAACACTTTTAATTCTGCAAATGCAACTGACCTGTACAACCGAGGCAATACTCTTTACAATTTAAGCCGATTTGAAGAAGCTCTGGCAGCTTATGAGCGAGCAATAACTCTCAGACCTGACTACGCGGAAGTTTGGCAGGAAAAAGCTAAAACTTTGTACGAATTGAAAAAATATAAAGAATCGCAGGCCGCTTACGATCGAGCCATAGAATTAAAGCCCGACTACTTAGAAGCTTGGACGGGACGCGGTTATGCTTTGGATAAGTTGCAACAGTCTCAAGAGGCGATCGCATCTTTTGATAACGCTTTGAAAATCCAGCCCGACTATCCCGCCGCTTGGGAAGGTAGAGGTAATGTCCTGTTAGATTCGCAGCGGTACGAAGAAGCGATCGCCTCCTACGAAAAAGCCGTACAATTTCAGCCCAATTTGTACGGTGCTTGGTACAATCGGGGGCAAGCTTACCAAAAATTAAAACAGTACGATCGAGCCGTTGAATCCTATCAAAAAGCAGTTGAAATCAAATTCGATAATTATGAAGCTTGGTACAATTTAGGAAATGTTTTCCTCGAATTAAACAAAAACAAAGAAGCTTTTGAAGCCTACGAAAAAGCCGTGCGGTTTCAGCCAATTTTTTATCAAGCCTGGTACAGCAAAGGCATCGCTTTGCTAAAAATGCGCCGACATGAAGAAGCGGTTGAAGCTTATGAAAAAGCTGTTAAATTAAAACCTGATTATTATCAAGCTTGGTACAATTTAGGTTGGTCGTACCACGAATTACGCAAGTACGAACAAGCAATTGAGTGTTACAACAGAGCCTTAGATTTAAACCCGAAAGAATATCAAGCGTGGTACAATAGAGGCAATGCTCAGTACAATTTGCAGCGGTACGAAGATGCGATCGTCTCTTACAATGAAGCCGTTTATGTTAAGCAAGATTACTCCGAAGCCTGGTACAGCCGCGGCAATGCACTGGTAGCGGTAAAAAGATACGAAGATGCGATCGCCTCCTATGACAAAGCAATTCGCTACAAACCGGATTACTCCGCTGCAATGGAAGCAAAAAAGCGGGCAGAAAGTCAGCTAGGAAGCCGCCCGCTAGAATCCCAACAACAACAATAATTGTTATTAGTCCGCTTAGGCGGGCTTTGTTTGACAAGAAGCAATTTCAATTGCCAAGTTTTATCTTTTAGCGAACAGCGGGAGAAATTACGGTAACTCGGCGGCTGTCTACTAACATCGGCCAAAAACCTCGATCGCTCAATGTTTTTACTGCAGCAGTTGCCGCATTTTGATCCGTTGTATAAGCGACGAATAAAAACGGACGCTGGCCGTAGGAAGCTAAGCCTACTTGCGTGCCTAATGCTTGCCTGACTTGGGTGGCTAATTCCGGTTGGTTGAAGTAATCTACTAACACTGCATAACCAGGGCCCAGGGGTCGCGGATTGAACGCAAGATTGCCGCTGGGAGAATTGGTGATTGGTTCAAAACCTGGTGCTGGCTGAGGGTTGTAAACTGGCAAATTTTGGGGTAGCGCCGCTGCGGGCGATCGTACTACGTAAGCTTGCAATCCGACAACATCTTCGATGTATTTAACCCAATCGCTGGCGATTTGCGAGTCGCGAAAGCCGCCAACTCGCGTCACCGTGTCATTGATGTACCGACAAACTGTGTTGTTAGTATTTCCAGGGAAAGAGCGTTTTGCTCTTTCTTGCTGTTCGGGTGTTCTGGTGACAATTAACAGTAGATATTCGTCCGACTGCGGCGGTTTGCAGCTCGACTGAGCTTTAACAGAACTCGATAAAATTGTCAATACCAAAAGGGCGATCGAAGTAGCAGAAAATAGGGGTAGAGAAAAAATAAATTTGTACAATTGACTCCTAATTTCTGTGAGTTGTTTTGTCGGATTTTTGGCAAGTTTATTCATGCTGTCTGTAGGGAGGCAAGGGCATCGGGAATAGTTGGTGACGGTGCTTGAAATTCACCTGTCAGTACATATTCTAATCGCAGTTTCAACCAGGTGATGAAGACAGGATCGGTAGAAATAATAGCGGCGGCTGGCTGAGGGCATTTTGCTTTAACTTCTGCCATTGTCGGTGCTTCTAGGAAAGCGGGCTGTTTGACCAACCAGAAGTCTATTTGTTTTTCTTGTTCGTTGTAGTTGCGAGTTCTTTCTTTTAACACTTCATCTAGGGGTTCTTCTTCTAGCAAAAAGCGTTGGCTGGCTAAAACGTAGTAGTAGGTTTGCATTTTTCTCGGTTGTTAGGGGTTGACGGTTAGCGGTTAATGCCGCCTGTACCGGCCAGTTTTGCTGGTCAGGGCGGGTTTGCCGAGTTGCGATCGTTGGAGAGTTCTAGACTCTTGTGCCGTTTACTTTACCTTATTTGCTGTCATCTTGGGTAGATGCAGAGCAATTCGCCTCAGAAAAATCTTTGGTGGTGAGAGTTGGGGGAGTTGTGAGTGTTGCGAGAGTTGCTGGTTTTTTGGGGTTTTGGGCGATTATTTTTCGGGCTGGTGATTTTCGGGAAAATTTAGGTGACAATAGGAAATTAGATGGAATTGCACGTTGAATAATTACCAATTATTGAGACAATCTGGGGCTGTTAAACCTGATTGGGAGTGGTTTGCATATGAAAAGTTGTTGGAGTGCGATCGCGACTGGTATTGCTTGGTGTCTGGCTTGGGGCGATAAACGCGAACCTCAATTTGATATCAGCGTGTTGGAGGAAATGCGAGGGGCTTTGAATTCTGGGGAGGAAGTGCCGCCCCAGGTGAGGGAAATTGTCGATCGGGTCAGGGAAATGGAAAAACTTGAGTTTCCTCAAACTCTCGAAGAACTAACCGAATTGACAAAAAAATATCCGGTATTGTGGGAATCTAAAATTGGTTTAGTTTACGGCGGCGCAACTAAAATTAAGCAATATGTGTTTGAGGCGGCAAAACTACCGGATATTCGCGGTGCCTCAGCTTTGCTAGACCGAATTAATTTAGTCGATATCCCTGCTTTTTTTGGCGAACCTCAAAAATCTGTTTCAGTTTCCCAATGGCTAAAAGAAAGCTTTCCCACTTTAGAAGCAGCTTTAGTTAAAGAACTACTTGTTTACTACAAAGGTGGCAATATACTAGCTTTTTGTCCGGCTGCATTTGTAGATGACTTAGCTGATGCCATTGAAAAACGTTATAGTTATGAGACTTTAACGGCGAATTCTTGTGCTGTTGGGGAGACTTTTAGGCTGTTAGAAATTCGCTTAGGATTGTTGCCCGATAATGTTCAAGATACTTTCTGGTTTGAAAAGTACCGTCAGGCAAATTCTGAATCAGACCGCGTAAAAAAAGAATTAGTCAAAGCTTGTTTTGGTTATCCCAAAAATGATTCTGAAGAAGTTGATATTTTTCAGAACCGCAAGAGTTTTAACGAATTAACTACTAGGTTGGCGATTTTATTCAATCAGCGCCGAAGTGGCAATAATTTTCCCAATCGCCCCAGCCGTCGGTATCCGCCGATGTTTGAAACACATCCTTATTTGAGGAGAGATGAGAGCGATCGACGATCGGCGATCGCCAGAATCAGCGATCTTGCCGACAATCCCTTGCTATCTGAATCGTTAGTTCGCAAGAGGATTGCAGGCCAAATAGCTAAACGAGAGGTATTTCAGGAAAATTTACCGGCTTGGTTTACAAATCTCGGTCTTGATTGGCAGCCGACTGGTATTAGAATTAAAAGTTGGGTAGCCGAATTTGAGGATTATTTGAAAAATAATCAATTAGTAAGTGACTATTATGGCTCTCACACGGAGGTTGGAGAAGCGCGATCGCTCAGAGAAATTGGCAATGCTTGTCAAGGTTTTGTCGCCTATATTTACGCAGATGGCAATAATATGGGCGGCTACATCCAGCAAATTAAAACTCCCCAAGAGTACAAGAAATTCAGTGAAGATATTTTCCAAGCAACAGAACAATCTGTTTACAAAGCATTGGCACAACATCTCAAACCCCATCTATTGAACAATTTAACCGATCCAGATAACGAGAAGCGCAACGGGTGCTGGATTCATCCTTTTGAGATTTTGGCGATCGGCGGTGATGACGTGATGTTGATTGTGCCAGCCGATCGAGCTTTGGCGATCGCTAAAACGATCGGCGAAGAGTTTGAAAACTTACTCTTACTGTCTAATTCCTCAAGCTATCAAGTGACACCACGCTGTTTTTATCACCGCTATTCTCCCGCTCGCGCTCTTTTATCTGAATGTCAGTTGAGTATGTCAGCAGGAGTCTTAATTACAGCAGAGGACACCCCAATTTATTATGCACAGAATTTGACAAATCAGCTCCTCAAATCAGCAAAAAAAACTGGCAAAAGATTGAAAGATGCTGGATATTTGGGAGGTACAATTGATTTCTTGGTAATGAAATCTGTCACCATGATTTCATCCAATATTGAAAGCTTTCGCAATGAAGGTTTAATGATAGATCGAGGAGCAAAACTGAAGTTGTATGCTGCACCTTACACTTTACACGAGATAGGCGGACTAATTGATTCTGTCAAAGCTTTGAAAAAAGCCGATTTTCCCAAATCGCAACTCTACCAAATTCGTAGTTTTCTAGAGCGAGGAAAACAAACTACAATCCTCAATTACCGCTATTTCCGAACCAGGCTAAAACAAGGAAAGGCAGAATTAAAAGCAGAATTTGAGGATGCTTGGTGCAAACCAAAAGACAAAGAAAATACGGGCAATTTGGCTCCTTGGATGTTCGATTTAGAAGATAAAGTTTATGAAACAATTTGGCGTGAACTTTTGGATGTTTACGATTTTATTGAACTAGAAGCAGCTTCAAAACCAATTTCAGAAAATTTGACAAATATGGAGGTAGACTCATGATTGTTCTCAATGAACTGTCAAATTTAGTTGAAACCTATACACTCACAGCAGTAATCGATACAGCTTTGTGTGTAGGCGCGGGCGGTTCCTCCGGTTCTCTAGCAGACAAGCCGATCGTCCGCAATGCAGAAGGAAACCTGCTAATTCCCGGTTCTCAAATCAAAGGCCGCCTCCGCCACGAATGCGAGAAAATTGCTAGAGGTTTGGGTTGGGAAGTGTGCGAATCTCCGAATGCAGGTAAAATGGTTATTCGCAGAGATAATGCACCGGAGAAATTCAAACGCAGTGACTACGAAGTATCAGGATATAATGATACTTATCACTGTTTGATGAGCCAAATTTTCGGCGATCCAGTTTTACCTTCTCGCATCATTATTGACGACTTAATTTGCACGGAAGAGCCAGATAATTTACCCGAAGTTATCCGCCCTGGAGTCACAATGAACCGCCGAAGACGCACAGCAGAAGAGAAAAAACTCTACTTTTTGGAGACTTCTCCACCTCATGTTTCGCTGAAGTTTCAAGGTCAAATTCACCTGCTACCAAATTGTCCCAACTACGCCAAACCTTTGATGTTGGCTGGTTTCAAACACATTCACGCACTGGGTGGAAGTAAATCGGCTGGTTTGGGATGGCTGAGTTGGGAGAAATTACCGGAATTTGAGGTAACTGAGGAAGATTGGAATTTTTTAGCAAAAGGAGGGAATAATGCAGCGAATTGAACTGGAAATTAAGGCTTTGTCACCTTTGGCGATCGCCCGTCAGAAAGCGGGCGGTTCGATTGGCGAGGCTGTAGACTATATTCCCGGTACGGTGATTCGGGGTGCTGTGGCTGCTCAGATTTTGGATCTATCGAATGGGCGATCGGCCGATTTGACCGAAAATGGCGGCGATTTTCAAGCTTTATTCTTGAGCGACAATCCAGCAATTTTTCAAAATGCTTATCCCTCTGCATTACAAATTAAAAAACACCCGGTTCCTCAATACAGGATTAAAGAAATTAGAGTTTTACCTGCAACTGCACTCAGCTCTAAAAATAAGCCTGGTTTCACGTCTGAAAATAAGATTGGTTCCCCACCTAAAACTCATGGTGTTTTTGATACTTTAATCGATCGCTTTTGTGCTGAAGGTTACGGATATCCCTACGATCCGAATTGCCCGGAAGACGGAGGGAGAGTCGATCCTGCTGGCATTAGTTTTTACTGTGTACTTGAAAATAAATATTACAGCCTAAGCGTTAAAAAGCGTCTGTTAACGCGAGTTGGGATTAATCGCCGCAGAGGTACATCGGAGGAAGAAATACTTTACAGTCTGGAAGTTTTGAATGAATCTCAGGAGAACAAACAAAATCCTGTTTACTATCGAGGTGCGATTTTAGTCGAGGAGAATTTAGCAGAATCTTTGCGTGATTTCATTCAGGAACGCCAGCAAAATTTTCGATTGGGCGGTTCGACTTCCAGAGGATTGGGAAAAGTTGAAATTCAGACAAAAAATCCTGTTGATGCTAAGATAGATGTCAGCGATCGCATCACTGAATTCAATCAAAAGCTAAAGGAGCGTTGGGACAAATGGGGAGTTTTTGGCAGTCCTATTAAAGAGTCACCAACAAACCGCACTTACTTTACCCTGGACTTGCAATCCGATGCTATACTGACTGAAAATTGGCGGCGTACCACTGTAATATCCGAAAATATGTTGCGCCAGTTTGCAGGGATTGAAGATAAAGCTGACTCTTTGCATTTGGAGGCGGCTTACAGCAGTTATGATTTTCTATCTGGTTGGAATGCGGGCTGGGGGTTGATGAAAGATGTCGAGCTAATCACGAATAAAGGAGGAGTGTATTTATTTAGCACGACTCGACCAGATATTTGGATCGATAAACTAGGAGAGTTAGAAGAAAAAGGAGTGGGCGATCGCACTTGCGAAGGTTTCGGACAAATTCAAATTTGCAACGAGTTTCACCTTATATTTCGGGAGAATCGAGTATGAGTATAACAACCGAACAAAAAGTTGAGTTACAAGTACAAAGAGCTATTCGCCAATCAGAAGATGATTTAGTAATTTGGATTCAGGATGCTTTAGATAACACCAAATATGGCGATTTAGAAGAATCTCAATTTCGCAATTTAGTGCGTGTAGCTGACACAACAGATAGTGCAGAAGCTATTAAAAACTTTATCCGATATCAAGTAGGAAGGGATAAAAAATGGGGAAGGGGGAAAGAATCTTTAGCTGAAAGGCTAATTCAAGATATTGATGGTAACATCAAAAAAACTGCCGGAATCATTGCAGAATGTTCGCAAATAGATTTTAAGCCGATTTGGCTAGAACTGATTCGCCGTTATTTGGGTTACGGTTCTCGTCACCTCAAGTATCTGCGAGACGGCAAGTTACAAAAATGAGGAAAACAATGTCAAAGATTCTGATGGTTACAGTTGGCGGTTCTTATCAACCAATCGTTACTGCCATTCGCACTCTCAACCCCGATCGCGTCGTTTTTCTTTGTTCTGATGATAAAGAAGGTAATAAAGGTAGTAAATCTCAAGTAATAGGGGAAAATAATCCCTGTGAACTAAGACGAGACAACGAAGTTATTCAAAAGCTACCCAATATTCCCAGGCAAGTAGAATTAGGCGATCGCTTTGATTTAATCCTGATTCAAGAACCAGATGATTTTTCAGAGTGCTATCAAAAAGCCTCAGAAAGTATTCAAAAGCTTCAGCAAGAGTCGCCTGATGTTCAAATTATGGCTGATTACACAGGTGGCACAAAAACTATGTCTGTCGGCTTAGCAATAGCTGCTCTCGATAATCGAGCAAGTCTATATTTGACTACACGCGGTCGCACAAATATTATTAAAGTGGAAATAGGAGAAATGACGGGACAGGCCGTAGTAGCACCCGTAGTAGCACAACGCACAATTGAACAATTTTTACCAATTGTTTTACAACAGTACAACTATCCAGCAGCGATTGCAGAGCTAAAGCAACTTTTACCATCAATGGCATTGCCAGCTAAAACTAGGCGACAAATTCAAGGTTTACATGATTTTTGCTCTGGCTTTGATGCTTGGGATAGGTTTGAACACAAAGAAGCATTACAATTCTTGCAACCTCACATGAAACGACAAGATATTCAACCATTAGTATTATTTTTGAAGCGTGTAATTAGCAGTCGAGGACAGATAGATAAAAAATTTGATCCTAGCAATGGAACAGCGGGTCATGGCTACGAGATTGTCCAAGATTTGCTACTTAATGCTGAACGACGTGCTACTCAAAAACGCTACGATGATGCAGTTGGTAGATTGTACCGAGCATTAGAACTGCTAGTTCAGATTCATCTACTAAAAATTTATAAAATCAAAACAGGTGATGTTGATACTGAGCAACTACCCGAACCGTTGCAAGAGGAATATGAGAAAATGCGATCGTCTGATAAATCAAAAATTCAATTAGGCTTGAAAAGCAGCTATGAACTTTTAAGTAAACTTCCTAACGATCAATTGGGAAAAATTTACCTAGATAATGCTCAAAGAATCCTCAGTGCTCTTGAAACTCGCAATAACTCCTTATTTGCTCACGGATTTCAGCCGATTATTGGGAGTGACTATCAGAAAGTTAGTGAAGTTATTGTCAATTTTGTTAAAAGTAGTATTGCTGCTGTTATTCCACCTAATTCAAAATCTCAAATTTTACAATTCCCCACTACTTTGGAGATTTGAGCAGCTACCCGTGAAGATTACCCTCTAAGAACCGATAACTCACTAAACTATGTTTGACACTTTCAAAAACCGTCTAGAAATCACAGGAACGCTCACAACTATAACAGCGCTGCGAATTAGTGCTGGACGTTCGACCGAACCGATCGGCTGCGATTTACCTGTAATCAAAGATGCTTTGGGGCGACCTTTGATTCCCGGATCAAGCTTTAAAGGTGCACTACGATCGCGCTTAGAGAGCTTCCTCCGAGGTATCGACCCAAATCTAGCCGAAGATCCGGCTAATTACACGAGTTCAACTAGAAACAATCAAGTCAAAGATTTGAAAGTAAAATACAAAAATGATGACTTGAATTTAACACAAGAACTGATCGACCTAACAGACGATATTGGTAGTTTATTCGGCACTCCTTGGATGGCCAGCAAATTCCAAGTCCGCGACTTAACCGTACAACCCGATGCGTGGTTCGGACAATATCAAGAACGAGATGGAGTAGCCATTGACAGAGACACAGAAACCGCCGCAGATGGCAAACTTTACGACTACCAAGTTGTCCCCGCCGCAACTCCCTTTGATTTTAAAGCAGTAGTTGAAAATGCTCACGATTGGGAATTGGGTTTATTGACGATTGGTTTGCATCAATTTGAGACAGAACAAATACCTCTCGGAGGAGGGCGATCGCGCGGTTTAGGTGTGGTTAAACTAGAGATTGATAAAATGCGCTGGTTTGACTATCCTGAAGATAGACCTGACTTGTTAATTGAATATCTGAAAAAATTGGTCATGGGAGACGATAGTGCTTATGAAGATGCAAGAGATTTCAAAGACTATTGGGTAGAAGAACTTATTAAGCATCTCAACGAGAAAACTTCTGACAAATCTCAAGCCACATCTGCGAGGTAAATATGAGTTTCAATAATTATCAAGAACTCGGTGAAGTTCTTAAAAAATTTCAGATTTACTACACTGAAGTCAATTTCATCGGCGAAACAGAGTTTAGTGTCCCTAGCTACTTTCTAGAAGATTTAAAAATTGTCATGGAGGATGGATTACCTGATGATTCAGAATTTACAATTTGTGAGAACTTGATTTATCCAGTTGTTAAAGAAGTTTGGAAACATTATCGTACTAAGTTTGTTTTGTGGAGTCATAAATATCTCACGGATTGCGAAAACTCTGAAAAATTTCCTGAATATATTTTGGCTAAACGCTCTCATTTGGGAAAAGTAGTTTTTGATAAACCTTATTTGGTATTAGTCGATGCTAAGCAAGATAGATTTCATGAAGGGTGGGTTCAATGTCTTGTTGAAATGATTGTTGCACAGCAGACTGGCGAGCGAACAAATAACGCTATCTTTGGAATTGTTTCCCACGGTAGACTGTGGGAATTTGGCAAACTTGAAGGGGATAAATTTATATGCAATAGAAAATCCTATACAATTCAGGAAATCGATCGACTCTTTGCTGCTGTTAACTATGTTTTCCAACAGTGTGAAGTTCAGCTAAATCAGTTAGTAGCTGCTTAATTCCCAACCATCTCTCGACCTACTCAACTATGCACAAACGATTTGTCAATCATTGCTCGATCGCCCTCACTATAATTCCCGACGGCCCAATTCTCATCAAATCCGGCAAAGAAGGAGCCGATCCGACTAAACCGGATATGGAATTTGTCGAGACTTACCATGCAGGAGGAAAGTCAATTTATCTACCGGGAAGCAGTTTAAAAGGTGCTATTCGCGCTCATGCTGAGAGAATTGTCAGAACCCTAGGAAGAGATAGCAATCCTAACGATCCGAAAGTTCTCTGGGCTAACGATCCATTGAATGACAAGCATGATTACTTGACAAATAAATCATCCAGCGATATTTACAAGTTCTCTTCTTTTACCGATCGCATTTTCGGCAACACTTCAATTGCTAGCAGACTTAGAATAGAAGATGCTCACCCAATTGATAAAAAACAGCTCAAAATTCAAGAACGCAATGGAGTTGCGATCGATCGCGTTTTCGGTTCCGTAGCCGTTGGTCCCTTTAACTACCAAGTCTGCACCGCCGGAGAATTTCGCACTAAAATACATCTCAAAAACTTTTCCTTAGCACAATTAGGCTTAATTGGCTTAGTTTTGCGAGACTTAAATGATGGTTGGTTTGGAATCGGTTTTGCCAAATCTCGCGGTTTGGGGAGGGTGACAGTCAAATATAACGAAGCCGTAGTTCAATATCCCGGTTGTCAATTAGATCGAGATAATCGCCAAATTCAACAAATAGTCAAACCCGGTCGATGGGGACACGCTTTCTTGCTGGGTGCAGGAGAATTTTTAGACACTGAAGAAGCCGCAAATTATGGCTTTTCTAAACCCGATCGCGAACAAACCCCTATTGCTGCTGAACCGATGGATTTAGGTTTTGGAGTGCAGCTAAAATGGCAAGGTGACGGTGAGACTGGTGTGCCCAATTTATTTAAATGTGCCGTTCAGGCTTGGAGTGAATTTTTAAGAGGGGCCGCAGCATGACAGGATATGTTGGTTTTAAACAAGTTTCATCATCAGCAGAACTTAAGAATTTGCTAGACAAATTAGCAACTGAGAAAAGTTATTATTTTGTGCGATCGCCCCACGCAGTCAGCGGCATTTGCATGAAATTGCCCGAAGAGTTTTTCCCCGGTTTTGAAGGGCAAATGTTTAATGCCGATCGCGAATTGCGCTGGAAAAAGCAGGGAAGCGCATATGAAACGTTACTCCTGAGTCGAGTTGAAACCGATTTAGAAGGATTTGAGCCGATCGATAAAGATTGCGAGTGGCAAATTTGCGATCGCACGGCTTACTTTCACCCCCTTGACGAACCAAAATTTCCTAAAACTTTTGTCTATAAAGGACAAAAGAATGAAAAGATTGTCTCTAACAATATTAGCATAGGTCAGCGATACTTTCAAGAAAAAAGAACTGCTACCGTTCATTTTGTCGCCCTCACAGTCAGGAGTACAAATGACTAATAATCCCCTGCCAAAACCCCGGCGTTCTACACCGCCGCCAAGTATTCCGGTTTCTAATAATAATCCCGCTGAAACTGGAGAACCTAAACCTTATGAATTAATTAGTTTCCCCAAGGAACGACCGCCAAAAAATCCTCCGGCCGGACATCACCAATATTTGGGCGATCGCCTGCACGGAACTTTGTTTCTAACTTTGAAAGTTCAGACTACTTTGCACGTCTCTACAGGCGTAGTTGTCATGGGTAGCGACATAGGCAGTCGCGTGCCTTTAATCAAAACAATGGTTCAAAATATTGACCAAAAGTTATCAATTCAAGGCAGTTCTCTCAAAGGCTGCATCCGGTCAGCCTACGAAGCCATTACTAACAGCACTTTAGCAGTAATTACATCAAGATACAGAGATAAAATTCCGCAAGAACGCTTGCCATGTAAAAATAAACAAGAACTCTGTCCGGCAAGTCAAGTATTCGGTGCCTTAGATTGGCAAGGGCTAATTGAATTCAGCGATGCTAAATGCGAAAATACGGGCTTTGCTACGGGATTTATGCCATCTTTATATCGTCCCCGTCCGGATCAAAGACGAGCATATTTTGACGCAAGAGGCAACGTAGCAGGCCGCAAGTTTTACTATCACACAATTCGGGCGATCGACAAAGGTCAAAATCGAGGAATTACCGTTCAGCAAGCGGCTAAAGAGTATACTTTCAAAACACAGATACAATTCAAAAACTTAACAGCAGCAGAGTTAGGAACGCTTCTGATTGTGTTGGGGCAAGATCCCAAATATCCGATCGCCCTCAAGGTAGGGGGCGGGAAGCCGATCGGCATGGGAACAATGACTGTGGAGGTAACAGCGGCAAGGGTGTTGCAGAACAAGGGAGATTTGCGCGATCGCTATTCCTCCTACAAGCCTCCCGAATCTGACAGCATGACTGGCACAAAATTGCAACAATTTATGCAAAAAAATATTCAAGCTGCTCATTCTCGCTTAGTGCAAGCAACTCAACTGCAACAACTAGCTGAAGTGTTGAAATATCCGACCGATCGCGAACCTCCAACAGGAATGTATTAAAGATGTCTAATACTGAATTAGTGACAGAATCTTTGACTGAAAACCAGTGGGAAATTGCCCACGCGATCGCTCAAACTTTAGTTAAAGAACAAACCGATGTAAATGAATTGGGAAAGGCGATCGCCTATCTCCGCAATGCAGTTAATCAAGATCGAGCTGATGCCAATTCCCGGTTTTTCAAGTATCTTAAAACCCTAGTCGCTAATGGCAGACAAATCGGACACAGTGGCAAAACCACAGATTATTACCGCAGCATCGACAAAGCTTGTAGCGATTGTCTCAAAGGATTTCAAGGGGATGCTAGCACTTTGCTGCAAATTTTAGGTTGGGCATCTCGTTTGATGCGTTACTACAAAGAAGCGGGGCCGATTGTAGAAGTTGTGGCCCCAGTTGTAGAGTCAGGGAGACAAGTTGAAATTGCTAAGGCGATCGGCAGTCATGAGTTTGCAATCGGTCAAATTGTCGAAGCCAAAGTTACTGCTGTAAAAGGAAACAAGGTGACATATGAAATTTTGGGAACAATCAGGCTAACTGAAAAAGAACCAAAAAAAGCACAATCCCTCTCTGAAGAACAAACGGTTAAGGTTGAAATTTTAGACATTAAGGAAGATGGCAGTCCCAAAAAAGTCAAGTGTGCGGGCTAGACAATATTTGCCGATACCGAGCGTGTTCTGAGTGTAATATAGTGTAATATAAAAAGTGAGGCTCACAGTTGAAACTGTGCGCCTTGTAAACTTTGATATTTTTTTTGGAGCGATCGACCTATGTACAGGCTCAAAGATCCGGACTTGCCTAAATCAATAGCTCTAGCTGAGGCTAGAACAACTGAATCAACTGTTCAATCAGCACCTACTAGAACGTATTTTGTAACAGGCAAGGACAACATGGCATACGAAGTAGAGTACACCGACGAGTTCGAGCAGTGGTACGAAACACTTGATGCACAAACGCAAGACTCTATTGATAGCTCGGTAGAGTTGCTCGAAGAAAGAGGGCCGAATCTTCCCTTTCCCCGGAGTTCGCGTATCAATGGATCTCGTCACCAACATATACGAGAACTTCGAGTACAACATCAAGGAGAGCCTTATCGAATCTTGTATGCGTTCGATCCTCGCAGGATTGCAATACTCCTTTTAGGCGGTAACAAAAAGGGTAATGACCGCTGGTATGAAGAGAATGTACCCAAAGCAGATAAGCTCTACGACGAACTGTTAAAAGAGCTTGAAAATGAAGGATTGATATGAAGACAAAGCCTTTTAGTGAATTGCGAAATCGGATGACACCAGAGCGAAGAGCAAGAAACAAAATACGCACTCAACTTGCTTTGATCCATCTTACTCTTTTGGAACAGCGAAAGTTGTTGGGTTGTACAGATGAGGATCTGGAAAAAGACCTCAGCACTTTTGAGTCTGCTTTTTCTGAGTTGGATAACCCAGAAGATATTCAAGTCTCTACCCTCTCTCGCTACATCCAAGCTCTTGGTGGAAGTCTAAAATTAGTAGCTAATTTCCCTGACCAGGAGATTGTTCTTGCTCAGTTTGATTAACTGCTACTGGTGCAGTATCTTGAAGCCAAAGAAAGAGTAGAGGAGATAATAATCCTGCTCTTTCTTCGGAAGAAAGATGACTTGACTTTTATCAAAATGACAGCTATTCTTTAAAAGACTAGAAGGTTTAAGTTTTTCCAAGACTTTAACAACTATTTCCCCGCAAGGGGATGGAAACACGCTTCTAGTAAGGTGATATTGAACACTTGATTCAGTTTTCACCACTTCCCCGCAAGGGGACTTTAATCGATCGACCTAATTGCTTCCCACACTTTTTTAAACGCGCGATCGCCCTTTCCCAATCCTCCATTCAGTCAAGGGCGATCGCAATTTTTTATGTTTTATATTGATAAAAATTCCAAATATTACGCAACAGACACAATCGAAGTGTCTGGGTAAATAAATAATTGCCGATCGCACCCTCCACTCCCATCCGCTCCCCGTCATCCCCCGATTTGTGGCATTCTATATCTGAAAACCTCACAAAACACCGCATGAAGGAGGGCAGCAAGTACCAGTCGCTCTTAGATTATCTGCGCGAAAATCGCCATCTCGACGAAGTAACCCTCAACTTCGCCGAAATAGAGGCATTGCTAAACGACCCACTCCCCCCTTCCGCACGCACTCAGCAAGCTTGGTGGAGCAACCGCAAAAAGGGCGCTCTGCAAGCTACCGCTTGGATGGAGGCAGGATATCGGGTGGAAACTGTCGATTTCGACGCACAACGGGTAACATTTCGCAAGTTAATCCAGAAAATTCAGGTTCAGCAGGCGGGCGATGGCGTGCAGTGGAATGGCGAACTCATCAAGGCATTGCGTCTCCATATGGGGTTGACACAAGCAGAATTTGCAGAACACATAGGCGTGCGACAGGCTACAGTCAGCGATTGGGAGAACGGGCAATTGCCTGCTCGTTCCACATCAAAACATTTGGATTTGATAGCCGAGATGGCAGGATTCAAATACAGAGAGGAATCTGAAAATTCGGATTAGCCTGTTGACATATTAAAGGTAAACGTATATATTGTCAATAGGGCAGTTTAGTTAGGCGATCGTCAAGTGCGATCGCGCCAAAAAACAAAGCCCCCAAAAACAAAAGCCAGCGCCGCAAATGTGGCACTGGCCGATTCAAAATTAAAAAATCACCTCTATGATACACCATTCTTTGACGCCTCGCCCGATTACCGATCGAGAAAAACGAATCATTCAGCTTTACGCTGACTGTCAACTGGCCATGACTCCGCAGCAATTCTACGCAAAATGGGATGTCCCGCAAGAAGCTCTAGGTCTCATTTGCTGTCGATCGCTTTCTACTGTGCGTCGCTGGTTTACCAGGGGAGGCAAGCACCGCCATCCCCAACTGCACGACTTGCGTCACCTCGCCTTGATGAATTTTCTGTTAGAGCATTTTGAAGCCATTCCCCCAGAACTTCGGCAACAACTTTGGTTAGCCAATTCGTAATCTTGCATTTTTTTCTAGCCACCTGACAAACTAGGTGGCTTTAATTTAGCCCCCTATAATTAAGCTGAGACAATCCATGACAAAAAAATCTGTTTTTTGTCATGGATTGTCGCTATGCCTTTGAGTGTTTATAAAACCATTGATGCCCTTATCTTAAATCGCGAACCAATCCATCAAAACATCACAGAATAAATAACCCCACCCAAAATCCTGTCTTGACTTCGATCGATTAAAGGCTAGACTAATCTAAGTTTTACCATAAAATTTTCTCCCCGTTCATGAACATCGCTTATCTAGTCAACCAATATCCCAAAGTCAGCCACAGCTTTGTCCGCAGAGAAGTCCTAGCTGTTGAAAATTGCGGCATGAAAGTCGCACGTTATTCGATCCGATCGTGCGAGTCAGAACTCGTTGATGAGGCCGACAAACTAGAGCAAGAATTGACTAAAGTAATCTTAGGAGTTGGTGTACAGGGGTTAGCGTCGGGTTTGCTCCGCGTTGCCGCAACTAGACCCATTCGATTTCTCGAAGCTGTGCGGTTAATGTTTAAAGTTGGCTGGCACTCGGAACGGGGGATGTTGCTGCATCTAGCTTATTTAGCAGAAGCTTGCATTCTTTTAAATTGGTTTGCAGAATCGGGTATCGCACACGTTCACGCTCACTTCGGGACAAATTCCACAACAGTCGCAATGCTGTGCCGCGTGCTTGGCGGCCCGACTTACAGTTTCACCGTTCACGGCCCTGAAGAATTTGATAAAGCCACACTTCTTTCCTTAGAGGAAAAAATTAAACGATCGACCTTTGTCGCAGCAGTTAGTTCCTTCGGTAAAAGTCAGCTTTTTCGGTGGTGCGATCGCACTTTTTGGTCAAAAATTCACGTCATACACTGCGGCGTAGATGCTGCATTTTTAGCTGCACCCTACGTCCCCATACCCGCAGCACCCCGCTTAGCTTGCATTGGCCGGCTCAGCGAACAAAAAGGTCATTTGTTATTGCTAGAAGCTGCTAGCAAGTTAGCAGTTCAAGGCTTAGAGTTTAAGTTGGTACTCGTAGGAGACGGGCCGCTGCGATCGGATATTGAAAAGCAGATTCTGCAACTCGGCCTGCAAAATCATATAGAAATTACCGGCTGGGCCAGTGGCGATCGAGTTCAGCAAGAGATTTTAGCTTCACGGGCGATGGTATTGCCGAGTTTTGCTGAAGGTTTACCGGTAGTAATTATGGAAGCTCTCGCTCTCAACCGGCCCGTAATTAGCACTTATGTTGCTGGCATCCCGGAGCTCGTAGAACCCGGTGTTTGCGGTTGGTTAGTTCCTCCCGGTTCCGCAGAAGCATTAGCGGTAGCGATGCGCGCGGTATTGGAAGCACCTTTAGAAAAACTAGAACAAATGGGGAAAACAGGAGCCGAGAGAGTTGCTCAACAACACAATGTTGATTTAGAGGCCAAAAAATTAGTCGCGCTGTTTGAGAGTGCTATTAAGCCGTGATCGAAAAGCAACGGAGGACACGGCAATGCCGTTTCCCTAGCTCAAGCAACGGAGGACACGGCAGTGCCGTTTCCCTACCCCAAAATAATCACGAGTGATCGCGAGGATCTCACCATCGCACGATTAATTGTAGGGACACGGCAATGCCGTGTCCTGACTGTGGATAATATTAATTCCAATGCTTTTTAAGGAATAGCAACTTCTCGCAACAATCGATCGACAATCGTCTTAGCCCTCCTTCCCCCCGCCGGAATCAACCGGTGAGAAAGTACGTGCGGCGCCAAATATTTCACATCATCAGGAGTCCCATAATCCCGGCCCTCCATAAACGCCAAAGCCTGCGACGCCCGGTGCAAAGCCACCGCACCCCGGGGACTCACCCCCAGAGTAATCTCCTCATCCTCCCTGGTCGATCGCACCAAATCTACAATATACTGTTTCAAAGAGCCTTCGACCTTCACAGCAGCGCACAAACGGCGCAATTCCTGCACTTCTGCCAAAGAAATACAGGGCTGCAAATCTTCAACAGCAAAACTATCAGAAAGCCGTTCCAACATTTGCAACTCTTCCAATGCAGCAGGATAGCCCAAAGTCAAAGACAAAGTAAACCGATCCATCTGGGCTTCCGGCAGCGGAAAAGTGCCTTGATATTCGATCGGGTTCTGAGTCGCAATCACAAAAAACGGCGCCGGAACGTTCCGAGAAACTCCATCTACTGTCACCTGCTTTTCTTCCATCACTTCCAGCAAAGCTGACTGAGTTCGCGGTGTCGCCCGATTGATTTCATCGGCAAGCAAAACATTAGCAAAAACTGGCCCGGGCAAAAACTCAAACTCTCCGCTGCGCGGATTCCAAATATTAGTACCGGTGATATCCGTCGGCAACAAATCGGGAGTGCACTGAATCCGCTGAAACTTCCCATCGATCGATCGCGCCAAAGACTTCGCCAGCAGAGTTTTTCCCACACCAGGCACGTCTTCCAGCAGCGCGTGCCCGCCCGAAAGCACTGCTACCAATACCAAGCGAATAGCATCGGCTTTGCCAACAATAGTCTTGCCTAGATTTTGTTTGAGCCGCTCAATATGTTGTCTCATATCCCTGATTGCTAATTGCTAATTGCTAAGTGTTGATCGAACATCAAATTGCCAAATTCTTGAGTCTTTGCCTTCCGAACTTCGTATTCGTACAACTAGAATTTAGTCTGACTCATCTTGCACCATTTTTAAAACCGATCGCCTGTTCTAGATCACATAATTATTAGACTTTAGCAGTTAAGAGGCTTCTAGCAATATCGCAATCTGCCTGAATTTGAGTTTTGAGAGCATCCAGAGAAGCGAATTTTTGTTCGGGTCGCAAAAACTCTACCAAACTCGCGGTCAAGGTTTGACCGTACAAATCCCCAGACCAATCTAACAGGTGAACTTCCACAGTGGGTTGTAAGCCGTCTACCGTCGGGCGGCAGCCAACATTCATCACCCCATTGACAAAAGATAAATTTGATGGTGTGCCGGGAATTAGAGATTTGGGATTTTCCCGCCGATGGGAAGAACTTTCCTCTTTCATCTTTTCCCATCCATGCTTCACCGAGACTCGCACCGCGTACACGCCAAAACGCGGCAAAAATTTTTCCGGCGGCAGTTCGATATTAGCAGTAGGAAATCCGATCGTCCTGCCCAGCCGCTGTCCGCCAACCACAGTTCCGACTAAACTGTAAGGTCGCCCCAGCAACTGATTCGCTCTTGTGAGGTCGCCCGAGGTCAGACCTTCGCGGATTGCAGAACTGCTGATCCGATCGCCCTCACCGCAATTGTGCAGGGGTACAAGAGCAACATCAATACCGTAACCCGAGGCGATCGACTGCAAATCTACAGCCGTCCCAGCGCGTCCGCGTCCAAACCGAAAATCAACCCCCACACTAATTCGACTGGCTTTTAGTTGCCGCACCAAAATTTCCTCGACAAACTCACAAGCAGTCAAAGCCGCCAATTCTCGATCGAACGGCAGCAGCACAAGTTGCTCGACGCCCATTGCTGCGAGCAATTCTACCTTTTCTGCCAGAGGCGTCAGCAGTTTTTTGGGTTGACCCGTAAAGAATTCTTGCGGGTGGGGATCGAATGTCACCACGGTGCTGTAAAGTCGATCGACTCCATCAGAATCGCGACCAGAGAGGCTGTTCCCCTCTGCCTTCGTCTGCCCTATCGAACCATCATAATTACGGCCGCTGTCGGCTCGATCGGGCGGTGCTGCTGAGTCGTTGTAGCAGGTCGCCGGAGGTTCGCTTTCCCAATTTTCACCTGTGCCAGCGTTTGAACGCAAGTTTTCTCCCGACGCAAAAACCGTCGCAGAATTTGGCCGGGGCGATCGATTTAAAATTATTGGCTGCACGACTTGTCGATGCCCTAGGTGCAAACCGTCAAAGTTTCCCAAGGCAACAGAAGTTGGAGTCAGAGCAGCGGTACAAGAAGAAGTTACCCACACGCTTAAGATTTTGACATATTTAGCCAGATTGCGATCGCCACTCGATTTTAGATTTTAGATTTTAGATTTTAGATTGACTCCGCAGATCCAATCTGGGAGGTTGAACTTGGGTCTCAACTTTTTGATTTTCCACGACAGGAGTCGGGGGGTTGTATCCGTCTTTGAATGAGGTCAGTCCTAACTCAAATTTGAGATTTCCGAGCTCAAGACTTCAGAATCAGATAAATCCTTATGAGGAGGCAGCAACTGCAACGACAAACCTTCCCGCGCCATCAAACTGTTCGGGAACCTTTGAGCCACTTGTTCTCCCACCCTGTCTAAAAACTCGTCATTGTGCAGCGGGTCGTGGTGAAAAATCACCAACTTTTTGACATTAGCAGCCTTTGCCACCTTCACCGCTTCCTGCCAAGTCGAATGTCCCCAGCCGACCTTGCTGCTCTTCTCCGAATAATACTCCTCATCGGTATAAGTAGCGTCGTAGATCAGCACCTCAGCATCGCGGGCCAAATACAGCACATTTTCGTCTAAACGATCGGGCAAATGTTCGGTATCAGTCACGTAAGCAGCCGAATACCCCCGCCAGTTCACGCGGTAGCCTATAGCTTCTCCGGGATGGTTCAACAAAGCATTTTCCACCTTAATATCTCCGATTTCGAGCGGTTGGCCCACTTCTATATCGTTAAATTTCAGGTCTGCCCCCATAATTTGCAGGGGCACCGGAAAATTCGGGTGGAGCATCTGGTCGTTTAGCCGCTGCTGGATAGTAGCATTATTAGGAGAAGGAGCAACTGCCCCGTAGATGTGAAAACAATTGCCTGGAATAAAAGCTGGGACAAAAAATGGGAATCCTTGAATGTGATCCCAGTGAGAGTGAGTAAAAAACATATGAGCTTCTACGGGCATCTGAGACAGGAGAGTTTGTCCCAAAACCCGCAATCCAGTACCGCCATCGAAAATTAGGCGGCTCTCACCCACTCGCATTTCTACACAGGGCGTGTTGCCCCCGTAACGTACTGTTTCCGCCCCGGGAGAGGCTATGCTACCTCTAACGCCCCAGAAGTGAACCGTGAATTGGTTTTGCATACTAGACATGGGTTTTCCTGCAAGATTGTTCCGGCGAGCCATCGGTAAGGTGTTTACATATTAGTAAGGGCTTTACCATCAAACCCAAGCTCTTTGACGGTCGAGTTCCCCACTGGTGGGAAGTGCCAAGAGTCTCGCTTGCCAGAGAGTGCAAAACTGTTGGGCTTGACAACTGAGCAAGAAATTACAAGGTAAACTAATGAAGTCTCGATCGTAACTATTCTTTTCCTCTCTTCACTAGCCTAACCTCCGCAGACACACTTTGGGGCAGAATTTCTGCCTGAGTCTGGTCAAAAGCCGCTGTTTTTCTAGCCTCCGCACTTGCCGAACAGGATCGCGCGGTCGGTTTTTTGCCTTGCTGCTTTACCGGTTTGAACCCGGATGATGGGCTTCCTCAACTCCCATTAATTCAAAAATCTTAGCAGTTTAGGAATGCTCATGCTAATTATCCAACAATACTGTCTGTGTCTGGATTCTCTGCCCGCCCGGAGGCTGCGGTTCGGTAAGCTAGCCGTCAAGCTGAACCCAGCTTCATCTGACACCGGGGTAGCAGCGAGATCCCGGGCCTGCGGGCAAAAGGCTAAATTTTTGTCGCGCAGTTCTTTGGGAACCAATTCAAGCACGGGAGCATCTCAGTTTTGCAGCCAAGCTAGAAATTGGAGTTTTGAGGCAGGAGGCAGAAGGAAAGAGGAAGAATGAAGGAGCCAGAAGAAGTATTTTTACAAATATGAGATGCTCCCTCAAGCACTCAAAATTCCCCGATTTTTCAGAAAGTTTAATTTTTTTGGGTTTTTGCAGTCATGCTAACTCCGATCGCCATTCTGTCTCAAGAGTGATGCAGAAATATTCGCTGTTAACCTATCGTGGTTTTCTCAATAATCTTCAATTGCTCTATTTTTGGTAAGGATTTCTCGGAATTCAGCGCAGTTGCTGTACTCGCCACGGGGTTGAATTTCCGGTATCATAGAGTCTTAGAGTCTTGTTTGCCGAGAATCTAAATCAGTGCTAAAAAAGCCTGGATAACTTTAACTTATTTTTCCAAAAAGTCAGTATGAATCAAGTTAAAAAAAATACAACGAAGCTGAATCGATCGCCAGTGAAAGTTTCCGATCGCACTTGGGAACTCGGTAATCTCCCCTTAAGGGAATTGTCTTTAGAAATGACTGATAGCCAAGCTTTGAGAGAATTTAGTTCGGACGATCGCCCCCCGGGAACCCCAGCAGCGACAGGCCGGACTGCCGACACAAGGCGTCGGAGGGTAGAGGCTAAGAGCGAGCGGGCCAGATCGCCTGCGGTTTCTACAGCCTTTCTCAAGTGGCTGCTAGAGAGTTTGACTAGATCGAAAGGTTGGCTGGCAGTTGTCACCCTGGCAGCAGTTTGGGGGTGGTGGAACAGTCAGTTACTGTTTTCGACAGGCTTGGGGATAGCAGCGATGATGCTGGTTTACCGAGGGCAGTCGCGGGACTGGCAATGGCTGCGATCGAAAGGCGAGCAATTTTGGGAGGGCCCGAACCGCCGATTTGTTTTAGCGGTGGGTACGGGCGGGATTGCTACCTTGGCCGCTTACATGAGTTTGGGGATTTGGGCGGACTCAAGCAGCCACTGGATGGCTTTGAGCCTGATTTTGCAGAATTTGGGCACGATCGCGATTCCCTGGCTGTTGCTGCGGCAAGGGTTGAGTCTGGGGGCCGCAAAAGATGAAGTGGCGCTCGATCGCATTCTGGCGGATTTGACTGATGCTGACCCCGTGAAGCGTTTGATTGCTGTGCGGCAAATGACCGATTTGGTGAATCAGGGTGGGTTTGGTCCTGTGAGTTCCGTCAAAAGTTCGATCGCCTGTTCCCGCGCTGCCGAGTGCTTTCGCCTGATGCTGAGTCGGGAACCAGAAGCTTTAGTCCGCAATGCCCTTCTCGAAGGTTTGCAGACTTGGGACACTACATATGGCATGGCTTTAAAATCCAAACATCAAGTCATCGACTACTAGCTGACCGTCAAAAGCGTAAAAAGTAATTCGATGAATATTCGGAGCTTTTACGCGCAGGGGAGCGCTAGGGGCGATGGGAGAATTAGACCCGGCGAGATTGGGGGCCGGCATTTCATCCTGAACAATTGAGTTGCCCTCAATGTCGCAAGCAGATAAAACAGTTCGCCGCGAACTGGTTACCAGTCCTGACACCCAGCGAACAGGATGCTTAAAAGTTACTTCGATCAGTCCGCTTTTGGGGGCTCCCATTAACACTGTTTCCCCAGAACCCGTGAAAAATGCTGGGTTTGAAGGTTGGATGGCAACGGCATTCGTAAAAGTCACCCCCCAATGTGCAAACTGGTGTTCTACTACTTCAAAGCATTTCAAGTCTTCTAAAGCTACGCGGACGATCGCCGGTACAGTAGCCCGCGATCGCATCTCTGAACCTGCGCCCGATCGTTCTGGAGTGGCGACAAAAGACTTTTTGCCGTTTACATCCGTGCTTCTACAGGCAGTATCAAATTCTGCCAACCCGTCAGATTGAAGACTTTTTGCGTCAACCATAAAACCCTCGCGATCCCGTTTCCTAAGCAGTTGCATTTTTAGTAGACCTCCCTAAGATTAATTGTTTCTTGTGTTTGGGAATTTATAGCGGCCGTGCCCGTGATTGCCAAACCTGCTATTTAGGAATCGAAAACCGATCGCCCCCCTCCAACAAACACTTTCGACCTCAAAAGCCACTGCTCCGCCAAATATGGTGATTAATTATTTATGATTGGCTCACGGCTGCAAAACTGCCTTCAACCTGATAGCGAGATCTAATGCTCCCGCTTTTCCAGGGCCTGCTTTCCGGGTCGGCGAACAGACTCCTTTCTGTTGAGGGGTCTTACCCATCATTTTGCTATTATCTCCGATCGGCGGTAGTTTGCAACTGTGATGATAACTACACAGCGGAACTGCCGAAATCGCAAAGGTTACTTCCTGTCTGTAGTTTCACGGTTCACTTGTACTAAAATAGATTTAAATCATTACTCAATCTTTACAAAAACGCCACCAGCTTTGCAAGTTTTTTAAACAGAGACGGGGCGGTGGAAAAGAATCTAAAATATAACAGCGATTGAGGTTAGTTTATGCTTGTACCCCTCGGCTTCGGTCAGCGATCGATAGTTACTTCTCTCGGCAGAATGGTTTACTACACTGCTGAAAAAATGCCTTGGATCGGTTTGCCTGCCTCAAGTTCGGAAAATAAACCGAATTTAGTATTTTTTCACGGTTTTGGGGGCGGGTCGAGTGCGTACGAATGGTCGAAAGTTTATCCGGCTTTTGCTGCCGAGTATCGAATTTTAGCACCTGATTTAATCGGTTGGGGACGATCGGAACATCCGCCGAGAAATTATCAGGTTGAAGATTATATCACAACTTCGATCGAATTTCTTGAAAAAACTTGCGACAGTCCGACAGATGCGATCGCTTCTTCGCTGACGGGGGCGATCGCGATTCGAGCTGCGATCGCCCGGCCGGATCTGTTCAAATCCCTAATTTTGACGATACCCAGCGGTTTGTCGGACTTCGGACAAGATTACGGCCGCAGTTTCTTCGCTAAGCTAGTGGGTACGCCGATTTTAGACAAATTGCTTTACAGTACCGGAATCGCCACAGAAGGCGGCATCCGCAGCTTCTTAGAACAGCGCCAATTTGCAGATCCGAGCCGCGTTTACCAAGAAATTGTTGATGCTTACCTCGAATCTGCTTTAGAACCAAATGCAGAATATGCTGCGCTGTCTTTTGTACGGGGAGATTTGTGTTTTGATTTGTCGCTGTACATCACTCAGCTAACAACACCGACAGCCATTATTTGGGGAGAAAAATCGCAGTTTACCGGGCCCGATATCGGCCAGCGTTTGGCAAACCTCAACCCCGAAGCAATCAAAGTTTTTCAACCTCTGGAAAACGTAGGTTTGACTCCGCAGTTAGAAATTCCTGCTGTCACCATTGGCTTAATTCGGCAATATTTAAAATTGCTTTCACAAGGGTGAAGAAGTTCGGCAACGAGCAATGTACGAGATGTAACGGATGGAGGAAGAGGGAATTTCGGCAACAGATTCGCTTTCTTCGGATGTCAGGAATGTAATATCAAATTCGGTAGCATCGGAATTAATATTACCCCACAGTCTTAGGCGCGTGCGGACTCGAACCATGAGGACACGGCAGTGCCGTTTCCCTACAATTAATTGGGGTAGGGAAAGGGCATTGCCGTGTCCTCCGTTTATATCAATTCCGGTTACACCGCAATTGATATAACGGATGTAAGCCATTGAGGAAGAGGGAATAAGGAAGATTAATTCCCCATTCCCCATTCCCCATTACCAATTAGTAATGACTAATAACTATTCTTTTACTCGCACATCGATGACGCTAGCGTTGAAAATGTACTTTTTGCCTTCAAGCTCTAGGGTAGTGCCAATTTTGACTTTCGTATTCCCTAAAACCGGGCCATTTTCAGTAAGTTGACCTTTTCCCTCTAAGGTAAACATCATATTTTTGCTGAAAGCTTCTTCTTCTCTGGGATCGGGGAGAGCTTTCAGAGTGCCGTTGGGCTGAGGAACTGCTAGGGTTCTGGTGAGAGTTTTGGCAGATTTGATGGTAATCTGACCGGAGGGTTGATTGCGGATCACCACATTGATTTTATCGCCTGGTTTGAACAAATCTTGAACGTTTGTCCCTTTGAGACCGATCGCAATTGCATCAATCTCTACAGGTTTGAAACTGCTGCCGACTTGGGCGACGGAACCGCCAGAAGTGCCGGGAAAGAACAAGATTCCGACTGCAACTAGCAGTACGATCATCGCGGCACCTACGTCTAGGATGCTGAGTTTGCCGAACAGCCGACCTTGAGAATCCAAAATTTTCATAAATCGCTTAATTAACTGATAGCGACAGGAGTATGTTTACAAGCTCAGGACTTACGCAGACACCGATGAAAAACAGATGCTGCCAAAGATCCGCTACGGCTGGCAATGACATACGTTATTGATGCGTAATTGATGCGTAAGTCCTGAAGCTAAAAGATATTACCACAACGATCGCCCAAAATCCGCATCACTTGGGCACTTAAAGCAGAAGGCAGAAGGCAGTTGAGGGCGGTTGGTTGACCGCAGGGCCACCGCCGGGAACTCGGGGCGGGGTCAATCGATTTGAGATTTGAGATTTGAGATTTTAGATTGACTTGCGCGAGATAAATGCGGGGGAAGCAAGGATTTTCGATTTTCGATTGATTCGACGGATAAATCACGTGGCGGGTACCACCTTTGAAATTCTCGGTCAAAAATTGGCAAAAAGCTAGAATAGCAACTAAGCAGCCTCAAAATGCGTCTGCCGATGTAGTGACTTTTCCCGCTTTCCTAAAAGTTTATCTAATTTCTCGCACGTATCACTCATGTTAAAAAGTTTTTGGTTGACTTGCCGGCGTACCTGCGGCCGGGGGATTTATCTATTTCTGTCGCTGATTGTAGCTGCCGGTATCTGGGTGGTTTCCCCGGAACAGACTCAAGCATTTTCTTTGCCTGAACTAATTTTTCGGGGCATTCAAGTTATTCAATTATCGAATATGTCCGATCGCCAAGAGGTGACTATTGGCCAACAAATTAATCAGCAGTTGGCGAACAGGGAGTTTAAGATTGACCGCGATCGGGACACTACATTATATATCAACCGCATCGGTCAGCGGCTCGCTCAAGAAAGCACTCGCCCCGATATTCCTTATACTTTTCAAGTGATTGACGACGACAATATTAATGCTTTTGCGACAATGGGCGGTTTTGTTTATGTGAATAAAGGTTTGATGGCGGCGGCGGACAATGAGGCAGAATTGGCAAGTGTGATCGCCCACGAAATCGCTCACATTAATGCTCGCCACGCGATTAAACAAATGCGTCAAATGGCCATCGCCTCAGGTGTAGCTTCGGCGACTGGGCTCGATCGATCTCAGGCGGTTCAGATTGGGGTGGAACTGGCTTTGCGCCGTCCCCACAGCCGCCAAGCTGAGTATGAAGCGGATCAGTTGGGATTGCAAACTATGGGGCGAGCGGGCTACGCTCAATCTGGGATGGTTGATTTTATGAAAAAGTTGCTCAACAAGCCTTCTCCTCCTAGCATTTTGAGCACTCACCCGGCTACAGCCGATCGGATTGCTGCTATTTCGCAGGCGATAGACCCGGATCTCGCTAGCGGTGAAGGTTTGAATAATGAGGATTACAGGCTAGAAATCCGCAGGCTTTTGGGGTCTTAAAACTGTTTTAACCTGATGTTTCGATTCATGCGTTGGTGGGGTTTGTGCGCGAAGGGGCGATCGACCCACCAACGATCGACCTTGTTTAAATCCCCTCGCGCGCCAGCGGTTTGAAAAAGGCTATTAATCAGTCCTGGACGCATCGGGGCCCGTGCGAAACCGGGTTTTTTTCGCCCCTGTGCGGTCTACAACCCGTCTTTTCGTAAAAAAACCCGGTTTCTTAGCAATCGTGCGTCCAGGACTATTAATTTAATATCAACTTAACCCCAAAACCATTAATAAATTTCGCTTTTGGCCGAGTCTCGATCGCCTTAACCCTCTTTTGTCACTCTGGGAAATTAAAAATTAGAACCCAATTTTTAACTGTAGATAAATCAAGGATTTGAGC
>NZ_JAUBTB010000073.1:0-35765 GCF_036704965.1 Microcoleus sp. F10-B2
TTAAGACTCAGATGTGCATATTTAAATAATGAGATTAAAATGGGTAGGTATGCTTAGTTAAAAAGCGGGATGCTCCCATATGCTGTATGTAGCAATACGGTTCAGTTAAGGAAAATTGTAGCGAAAATGTTGGGCGGAGTGAAACGGAGGGTTCGTTCCTGGTCCCAACCGTAGCGCGATCGGTTTTTTTAGCACTAACTGAACCGTATTGTATTATATAGAGGACACGGCACTGCCGTGTCCCTACCGCGATTAATTGTAGGGAAACGGCACTGCCGTGTCGAAAGCTGTGGGTAATATTAATTCCGATGCTAGTGGATTTGATATAAATTGTATTTTTGGGCAGGGACACCCCACAATAATTTCATCAAACTTAACGGTAAAATAGAGATTTGCCTCAGCTTAGAGTTGATTTTTTTATTAGTCGGGTGGGTCAGAGTTCAGCTTTTTAATGAGTGAAAATAACGCACCCTACTACTGAACGCCTGAGAGATTTGGCACTTAGTCAAGGAATTGACATTCAAATTTCCAGGTGCAAGATATGAGATACTTCCAAAAGAACCGATATTTGACATTATTCCAATTATTCAATCACCATCTTCTTTCCTTTGTAAAAAATAGTTTATTAAATATTGATGCATATCTGTTTTATCGCTGTTCCACTTCCAACAACCATTTTCGTCAATAATTATATCATTTTCAGGATCGAAATTAAAGCTATTAATTTTCAATTGTCTTTCAAGATATTGTCGGTTTTCCTTAGTACCGTGCCATAAATGAAGAATAGAACCGGATACACACGTGACTTGACCTTGAACATCTTTATAAAATTTTTGTGCCCAATTAAGGAAGTAATTAAAATGACATTTATTTTTTCCAAAAAATAGTTTAAGAGCTCTTGAATTCCAGGTTCCACACATAGCTTGTTGCATTAATCTATCTCCTCCTCCAATTATAGATGCGTCGTAGAAGCCATGCTTTAATAGTAAATCCTTTCTGACCGCCCAAGCATAACCTGGATGTCCATACTCTTTATCATCATCATCATCGTTGTATATGTAGTTAGGTTGATCTTTATAAATAGCAGCAAAGCTTTTGACTATGCGCCCTTCTCCTCTATAGATTTCTTGATCTTTTGGAAGTTGAATACCGATCTCAAAAAGCTGTACTATAGGAAATATATCTAAAATTTTCGATGTTTCCAAAGCCCATTTCGAGTTATTAAATAAAATATCACAATCTATGCAGGCAACTTTTGTACAAGATGTAGGGAGTTTAGATAGTGCTAGATTCCATAGTCTTTCTTTTTGCCACATTACATCTGTTGCTTTTACTCTGATGATAGTAGTAGATTCTCTGTAACTGTTTAATGTGAATGTTTGAGCGTTAAAAATACATTCCACAATTATTAATTTTAGTCCAGCTTCCTCTATTCTTTTTCTAAAGGCTGTAAGATTCTTTAGCTTGGTTTTGTAATTATTTGAATTGAAGTATGTTGTTATAATACATAAATCTTCAACATAAGCATAATAGGATGATGGTTCAATCATTGACTTTAACTTGTTTAATACAACTAAAATAAGTATAGCTGATTTCCTGAGGGACTGTTGACTGTTGACTAATGACTACTGACTACTGACTGTTGACTGTTAGCGGTTGGCGGTACGACTCTCGATCGAAAAACTGACGGGGCGATTGACTGTTAACTGTTGACTCGATTTTATAATTTTGATGCTACCGGATTTGATATGAGGTGCGTCCGAACCTAGTTTCTCAATTATCGAGAAAATAACGCGATCGGGACGCACCCTACGACAATTTTTAGCGGTAAAAAATCCCCTCCTAAACCTCGGATGCCCGCAATTGTCCGCAGGCTGCATCTGCTTCTAAGCCGCGAGAATACCGCACGCTAACTGCAATTTTCTTTTCCTTCAAAGTCGCAACGAAACTGTTAATTCGATTGGGAGTCGGTCGCTTATATTCAGCTTCCTGAATCGGATTGTAAGGAATCAAATTGACGTGACACTGAAAACCGCGCAAGTGAGTTGCTAACTCGGCTGCGTGCTCCGGTAAGTCATTCACACCTGCTAAAAGTACGTATTCAAAACTCAATCTGCGTCCAGTCGATCGCACATATTCCCGACATTCGGCGATTAACTCACCCAAAGGATAAGGGCGGGCGCTAGGAATCAACTCTTCGCGCAATCTTTGATTGGAAGCGTGGAGGCTGACGGCGAGGGTAACTTGCAGTTGATGTTCGGCTAGTTGGCTGATGCGATTGCGAATTCCTACTGTGGAAATGGTGATGTTTCGCTGTCCAATTCCTACGTCTTGATTCAAACACTTGACAGCAGCTACAACATTATCGAAATTCAGCAGGGGTTCGCCCATTCCCATAAATACGATGTGGCTGACTCTGCGGCCGAAATCTTGCTGTACTGTCAAAACTTGATCGACGATTTCGTGTTTTTCTAAATTGCGCTTGAAACCACCTTTTCCGGTAGCGCAAAAGTCGCAGCCCATCGCGCAGCCAACTTGGGCTGAGACGCACACAGTCAGCCGTTTTTCTGTGGGAATGCCTACTGTTTCCACGATTTGACCGTCTGCCAATTTTAAGAGATACTTTACCGTGGCGTCTGGTGCGACCGATCGATAGTGAATTGTCGATCGCCCGATCGGGATTTTAGCAACAGTCTCGCGCCACTGTTTCGAGAATACAGAAATGTCAGAGATCGATCGCGCGCCTCTCTCATAAATCCATTGGTACAACTGCTTCCCGCGATAAGCAGGTTGCCCGTTTTGCTGCACCCACTCCGTTAACTCAGCCAAACTCGCCCCCAGCAAGGGCGGAATTTTACCCGACTCAACAGCCAAAGCAGCAGTCTTGCGAGACCGATTCGCACCCTTGGAATTACCAGAAGAGTACACCTGAGAAACGGAAGTAGGAGACATAGGTCATCAGAAAATTTAAAGCTACCCTCTATATTAAAACTTATCGACCAAAGCGGCCGTTAATCCTCAAAAAGGTGAACTCTCGATCCCCCTTAAGAAGGGGAGTAGGGGTTGACTTTGAGAATAATCCGGTTCCCCCCTAAAAAAGGGGGGTTAGGGGGGATCTTATTGTGGACTCACAGAGAAAACTCCTGACACAAATGTCCGCAACAAAGTTAATTTTTGGTAAAATTCCCCAAATATTGCGTGTAAATGACCGCCGCCACCTAAAATAAACTCTGGAGTTTGTGAAAGGGTATGCGAATTTGACAGCTTTCCAACACAATTAATGCAACTTTTATGGTGCTAAATATTCTTGCTCTGCCTTTAGGCTTTCAATTTACATCGCCAGGCCCAATTATCTTTCAACTCGGCCCCGTAGCCATCCGCTGGTACGGGCTGTTGATAGCTTCTGCCGTCTTGATTGGGGTCAGTCTGTCCCAATACTTGGCCCAAAAACGCCGCGTCAACCCGGAATTGTTGGGTGATTTGGCAATTTGGCTGGTTCTGGCCGCTATTCCCTGTGCTCGAATTTATTACGTGGCTTTCGAGTGGCAGCAATACGCGCAGAGGCCAGAGGATATTATTGCAATTTGGAAAGGCGGAATTGCCATTCACGGGGCGATTTTGGGCGGCACGATCGCAGCTTTAATTTTTGCGAAAATTCAGCGAGTTTCTTTTTGGCAATTGGCAGATTTAATCGCGCCTTCGGCAATTCTCGGTCAGGCGATCGGACGCTGGGGAAATTTCTTTAACTCGGAAGCTTTTGGCAGTCCTACAAATTTGCCTTGGAAACTCTATATTCCGCCAAACAGCCGCCCGCCCGCCTATGCTAATTTTGAATACTTCCACCCCACATTTCTCTACGAATCCCTGTGGAATGTGATAGTATTTGGGTTGCTTCTGACTTTGTTTTTCCGCGATTTGCAGGGCCAAATTCGCTTGAAAACCGGTGCTTTATTTTTGGTTTACATCGCAGCTTACAGTTCCGGTAGAGTCTGGATTGAAGGGTTGCGGACTGATAGTTTGATGTTCGGGCCGCTGCGGACTGCACAGATGGTAAGCTTGACTGGAATTGTTTTAGGGTTGAGCGGGTTAGCTTGGCTTTATTTGCTCGATCGACCTTTGCCCGATGTTATCTCACCCAATAGCGATCGGGCAAAAATCGCTCAGAAATCCCCAGAGGATAAATAAAAAACCCCAGAGAGGTTAGTCTCTAGGGTTCAAAACCAGGGTGCATCTACCATCCCTTACTTCCAACCAAAATAGGTACATCCGGAAGAGCCCGTAAATTTAGCAAATTTTTTAGCAGCAATGAGTTTGACAGAGATTGAAGCCCTAATTCCAAGGGTATACATTGTAGGTGCAGGCCCCGGAGACCCGGATTTGTTGACTGTTAAGGCTCAAAAATTATTGGCTGCGGCTGATGTCATATTATTTGCTGATTCGCTAGTCCCAGAGCAAATTTTGCAGGGGGTGCGCGCGGATGCTGAAGTTATTCAAACTGCGGATAAAACCCTCGAAGAGATTGTACCTTTGATGGTGGAACGAGTCCGCGCCGGAAAAAGCGTCGTCCGCCTGCATTCGGGCGATCCATGTCTCTACGGGGCTGTCGGCGAACAAATGCAAGCTTTGGCTTCCGAGAGAATTGCTTTTGAGGTAATCCCGGGAATTAGCGCTTTCCAACTTGCGGCGGCTAAACTTAAAATTGAGTTGACAGTTCCGGGAGTTGTGCAGACAATTATTTTGACGCGAATTAGCGGCAGAACCGAAGTACCCGAACGCGAAGAATTGGCGAGTTTAGCGGCTCATCAAGCGAGTTTGTGCCTGTATTTGAGCGCCCGCCATGTCGAACAAGCTCAAGCTAAATTGATGGAACATTACCCATCTGATTTGCCTGTAGCGATTTGTTATCGGTTGGGCTGGCAGGATGAAAAAATTGTGCTAGTTCCCCTTGACAAAATGGCCGTTGCTACGCGCGAAAATAATTTGATCCGAACGACAATGTATGTGATTAGTCCAGCGTTGGGAAAATCAGCAGAAGGGCGATCGCGCTTGTACCATCCAGAGCACGATCGGCTTTTCCGACCCTCGAAGGAAGAAGGAAGAAGGAAGAGGGAAGAAGGAAGAGGGAAGAAGGAGCAATTATGAAATAACCAATTACCAATCCCCAATTCTCAATTCTCAATTCCCCAATCTAAAATCTAAAATCTAAAATCTAAAATCGCCATGACTGATTTAACTCGCAGACAATTTATCACTGTCACCGCATTAAGCGCCGGATTTGCGTTAGCAGTTCATCCTATTGCGGCTGCCGTTATCAATACCGATGCTGCTGGTTTAATAGCAGGTGAGGTGAAAATTCCGGTAAAAGAAGGCTCAATTCCAGCCTACAGAGCAATGCCTGCTACTGGTAACAATTTTCCCGTTGTTCTAGTAATTCAAGAAATCTTCGGAGTTCACGCCCACATTCAAGATATTTGCCGCCGTTTTGCCAAATTAGGTTATTTAGCGATCGCCCCAGAAATGTTTGCCCGTCAAGGTGATGTTACTAAAATCACCGACATCCAAGAAATTATTAGTAAAGTTGTCTCGAAAGTTCCTGACGCTCAAGTTATGTCCGATTTAGATGCTACCGTAGAGTGGGCACAAAAGTCAGGAAAAGGTAATATTAATAAGTTGGGAATTACAGGATTTTGCTGGGGCGGCAGAATTGTTTGGCTGTACTCTTCCCACAACCCGAAAGTCAAAGCTGGAGCGGCTTGGTACGGGCGTTTGGTTGGCAATTCTACGGCTTTAACTCCCAAACAGCCGATCGACATTGCAGCAACTTTGAAAGTGCCTGTATTGGGGCTTTACGGTGGCAAAGACGAGGGAATTCCCAACGATACAGTCGAGAAAATGCGGGAAGTTCTCAAAACTGGCAGCAGCGGTTCGGAAATTGTGCTTTATCCAGATGCGCCGCACGGTTTTAACGCCGACTATCGCCCCACTTACCGGGAAAAAGAAGCTAAGGATGCTTGGAAACAGATGCAAGATTGGTTTAAGAAGCACGGAGTTTCATAATAGTTTTGAGTTGTTAATTTTGACTTAAAACTGGTGTCAAGTTTGGGATCGAAAAAGGCAATATTAGCGAATAGCCCTTAAGACAGGTGGGTTTGTGGGCGCGACATTGGTAAACTGAGCGGTGTAGAATTATCGATCGAACAGGTAAGCCCGTGCTAGACGAACAAGCTAAAAAGACCATCTTGCGCAAAATCCCTCACGGATTGTACATCTGCGGTGTCAAAGACGGGGAGGAAGTCAACGGTTTCACCGCTAGCTGGGTGATGCAATCTTCCTTTACCCCTCCCTTAGTTGTCAACTGCGTCAAGCAAGACTCCAAATCCCACGGCATGATCAAAGCCAGCGGTGTCTTTGCTTTGAGTTTCCTAGAAGCAGGGCAGAAAGACTTAGCCCAGAAATTCTTCAAGCAGCAGCGCCGCGTTGGCAATAAATTTGAGGATGTAGAATTTTATCCCGGCGCGGAAACTGGTTGTCCGATTATCTCAGACTCTCTGGGTTACGTCGAGTGCAAAGTTGTCGGCGCTGTGGAACACGGGGATCACACGGTTTATGTGGGAGAAGTTTTGGCGGCCGGCGTCCACCGAGAAGGCAATCCGTTGCTGCTAGAAAGCACCGGTTGGAATTACGGCGGCTAATGACTTGGCAGTTGGCAGTTGTTAGCGACATGATATAGAGGACACGGCAGTGCCGTGTCCCTACAATTAATTGGGGTAGGGACACGGCACTGCCGTGTCCTGACTGTGGGTAATATTAATTCCTAAAAAGTCCGGGTTTCTGAATACTAAACCAATTTTTATGTTGAATTAGACTGAGATGTTGCACCATTCTCAATAAGGTTTTTATGGGCGGGCAGGATGCCCACCCCACAAGAAAATTCACTTTGTGGAACAGGCCGGAAAGCCTGTTCATAAAAATGGTGCAATATCTCAGATTAAAACGACTTATTTATTAGCTGCGAGAGTTAGGCGTCGCATAACTAATAAAAAATCGGCGACAATTCTGTCAGCGTTGTCGGGAGTTAAAATTGGTACGTGGACGAAAATACATTTAGCGGATATTTGAGAATCGCAAATATGTTTTAAAACCGCATAATATAGGGCTTCGCATACAAATTTCCCGGCTTCGTGACTGATTTCGGTTGCAGCTAAATCAGCGACTAGCGGTTCGAGATTAACTGCTGTTTTCCTAATGTCGCTCTCGCAACAAGCGCAAGATTCTACGGTTAATTTTTGCCTGCTTTCGGCCATGCCGCAGCAGATAATAGTGTCGGGTTGGAGTTGGTTGATTTTGGCGATCGCTAAATTAGGTGCTAGCTGAAAATCTACTGGCAGTTTCCTCAAAAAAGTCAGGGAATCAGGCAAAGATTTGATTTGGGAAATCTTGGCTAATAAGTCGTCCGAAGAGTTGGATTGCTGATGGGGAAGCCAAGTATCAAATGAGGTTAGCAGGATTTTCGCCGTCATATTTGTGCAATAATACTGATATTGATAATATAAGGCAAGTAAGTCAATGTCTGTCATTGCAGTAGTAGACTATGACATGGGCAATCTGCACTCGGTCTGTAAAGGCTTGGAAAATGTGGGTGCAGTGCCAAAAATTACAGATTCTCCTGCTATAATCGAGCAGGCTGATGCGGTGGTTTTGCCGGGAGTTGGTTCGTTTGACCCGGCAATGCAGAATTTACGATCGCGCAATTTGATAGAACCGATAAAAAGGGCGATCGCCTCTGGAAAACCTTTTTTAGGCATTTGTTTGGGTTTGCAAATTCTGTTTGAAAGTTCCGAAGAAGGTGTAGAACCGGGATTGGGCATTATTGCGGGAAAAGTGCGCCGATTTCGGTCGGAACCGGGTTTGACAATTCCCCACATGGGATGGAATCAATTGCAATTAACTCAGCCGGATTTGTCGCTGTGGCAAAATTTACCGTCCGATCCTTGGGTTTATTTCGTGCATTCTTTTTATGTCGATCCAGTTGAGTCGGAAGTGCGATCGGCAATTGTGACTCACGGCAGTCAAAACGTGACGGCGGCTATAGCTAAAGACAATTTGATGGCCGTGCAATTTCACCCGGAAAAGTCTTCGAGTACGGGATTGCAAATGCTGTCAAATTTTGTCAGTCTGGTGAGGGAAAAAGTACCCGCTTAGGCGATTTGTGCAAAACCCGGTTTGCGGTATAAACCGGGTGTTTATAGTTTTAAATGATACCATTTTCAATAAAGAATGCAACTGTAACTATGCACCAAATTCATATTTAGTCACTCATCCCCAATCTAAAATCTCAAATCTAAAATCTAAAATTGTATGAGTCTGAGAATCTCTGGCAACCGCCAAATCAAAACCCTGCCCGGACTCGCAACTCGCCCTACACCTTCGCGAGTCAGAGAAGCTTTATTTAATATTTGGCAAGGGACGATCGCAGATTGCAGGTGGCTGGACATTTGTACCGGCAGCGGTTCGATGGGTGCAGAAGCTTTGTGTCGGCAAGCCGCGAGTGTCACCGGCATCGAACAGTCGGCGAAAGCTTGTGCGATTATCCGCGAAAACTGGGAGCAAGTAGCAGACTCATCCCAAACATTCCAAATACTGCGGGGAAACGCGACGGCGAAATTGGCGGCACTAGCGGGGCAGCAGTTCGATCGCATTTACTTCGATCCGCCCTACGCCAGCGACTTGTACGAACCTGTGTTAAACACGATCGCCAGCCAAGAAATGCTAGCACTCCTCGGCGAAATCGCGATCGAACACAGCCCGGAGCGATCGGCACAACCGATTTCCGGCCTAGAAATTTGCCGCCAGAAAGTATACGGCAATACAGCATTAACCTTCTACACACGCAGTGCCTGACAGGCTCAAACCGCAGCAGCGTCAATCGATTTTAGATTTTAGATTTTAGATTTTCGATTGACTTGCGCGAGATAAATGCTCTTTCTTGAGGATTTGAGATTTTCGATTTGGGATCGATCCCACTGATCGATCGCGTGGCGGGTACCACCTTTGAAATTCGTGGTCAAGCCTGGAGGCAGAAAGAAACCGGGTTTCCGGGCGTTGGCGCGCCCGGGACTAAAAGTTTTTCCCTTGGATACAATACAAACTTTTCCGATGAAGTTAAGCTTTGTGCGTAGGTTGTCAGAGCAAGTTGCCTCAGCAATCGACGAAATAAATGGAGTTTAGGCTGAAAATAAAGCTTTCAGTTGTAACATGAACCCAAAGTGTGAGTGTGAATATTCCTAAAGGAGTGAATATGGTTCAGACACCTTCGCGCCCTCGTGGCAGCGAGTTTCCGGCTGCTAACTCGGTACAGCCAGTCAAACGCGATACGATTCTGCAGGGAGATAGCCTCTCCCTGCCCAATACCAAACTCTTCGGCACAGACGGCATTCGCGGGAAAGTTGGAGAATTGCTGAATGCACCCCTAGCCCTGCAAGTGGGCTTCTGGGCTGGACAAGTTCTACGGCAACATTCCCCCAACCAGGGGCCTGTGATTTTGGGGCAAGACAGCAGGAATTCCAGCGATATGCTGGCAATGGCACTGTCAGCGGGTTTGACGGCCGCCGGTTTGGAAGTGTGGAATTTGGGATTGTGCCCCACTCCCTGCGTTGCTTATCTGGCAAGCGTTTCGGAGTCGGTCGGCGGAGTGATGATTTCGGCTTCTCACAATCCCCCAGAAGACAACGGCATTAAATTTTTCGGCTCAAACGGCTCCAAGCTGTCGCAGCAGTTGCAGGAACAAATCGAAGCGGGAATCCGGGGGGCAAAGGTTCCGGTTGCTAGCTTGGCTTGGGGACACCACTACCATCGCGCTGAGTTGGTGAAAGATTATGCCACTTCCCTCTGTGATTCGCTGCAACAGATGAATTTGGAGGGAATGCGGATAGTTTTGGATTTGGCCTGGGGGGCCGCTGCGGGTTTGGGGCCGGCGGTGTTCGCGCAAATGGGGGCGGAGGTTATCTGTTTGCACGACTCTCCTGATGGATCTCGCATTAATGTTAACTGCGGTTCTACTCATCTCGAAAGTTTGCAAGCGGCGGTTTTGGAACACAATGCTGATTTGGGATTTGCTTTTGACGGCGATGCCGATCGAGTTTTGGGTGTTGACAACAAAGGTCGATCGATTGACGGCGATTACATTCTTTATCTGTGGGGCCGGCAGTTGCGCGACTCCCAACAGTTACCGTCCAATTTAATTATTTCTACTGTAATGGCTAACCTCGGCTTCGAGCGAGCTTGGGAAGAATTGGGGGGCAAACTAACTAGAACCAACGTGGGAGATCAGTACGTTCACGCTGAAATGCAGCGCACCGGTGCGATGTTGGGCGGCGAACAGTCTGGACACATTCTTTGTCCGCATTACGGTATCAGCGGCGACGGTTTGCTGACAGCTTTGCATTTGGCTTCGCTGGTGCGCCAGTCCGGGCAATCTTTGGCACAATTGGTAAGTGGTAGTTTCCAAACTTATCCGCAATTGCTGCGAAATATTCGGGTGGACGATCGCGAAAAACGCCTGAAATGGCAGGAGTGCGAGGCAATGCAAAAGGCGATCGAACGTGCTACAACGGCAATGGGAGAACAGGGACGGGTTTTGGTTCGCGCTTCTGGCACTGAACCGCTAATCCGAGTTATGGTGGAAGCGGCCAGCGCTGAATTGGCTAATTTCTGGACTGAAAATTTAGTTTTAGCCGTTGGGCAACACATAGCTATCTGATGGAAATGGGGAATTAATCTGAAGGAAGAAGGAAGAAGGAAGAAGGAAGAAGGAAGAAGGAAGAAGGAAGAACCCTCTCTAAAAATATAGGGGATATTGAAACCAATTTCTCATTCTTTATGCCCTCCTGCTTATTCCCTCTCTCCTAAATAACTAAATCCTTCTTTCTTCATTTCCCCATTTCTGATTGTATGAACACCAAATCAATTCAAAATGGGCGGCTGCATCGAATTTCGTTAAAAATTTTAATTGTCGTCATATTAATAACGGGGATATGGTTTCGCTTTACTAATCTCGATCGCAAAGTCTACTCGTTCGACGAATCTATCACCTCGCTGCGAATTTCTGGCTACACCTGGACGGAAATGGTGCAGCAAGATTTTCAGGGCAAAACAATTTGCGTCGCAGATTTGCAGCGGAAATACCAGCAGATAAATCCCGAAAAAACTTGGTGGAATACTGTTAAAGGTTTAGCTACAGAAGAACCTCAACTATCGCCGTTGTATTTTATTTTAGCCAGGTTTTGGGTGCAGTTGTTCGGCCCGCAAGTGGCGACTGTCAGAAGTCTTTCAGCTTGGATTAGTTTGTTAGTTTTCCCCAGCATTTATTGGCTGTGCTGGGAATTATTTCGCTCTGCGTCTGCTGGATGGGTGGCTGTTACAATCGTTGCTGTTTCACCCTTTCACGTGTTGTACGCGCAAGAAGCAAGACCCTACATGATGTTTGCAGTCCTCGTCTTGCTTTCGAATGCAATTCTGCTGCGGGCGATAGCGTTACAAAAATCTCCCGCCACATCTAAATTGAGCAAGGCTGTTTGGTCTATTTATGCGATCGCCCTGACTTTAGGACTTTATTCTAGTTTATTATTTTTTTTAGTAATATTCGCCCACGGTATCTATGTAATTATCACAGGAAATTGGCGTTTTGGCAAAACATTAATTACTTATTTAGTAGCTACCGTGATAGCAATAATTATTTTTGCTCCTTGGATTTTGGTATTACTTTATAACGCGCCAAAAATCGAGGCAACAGTAGGCTTGCCCCGCATTTCCCTGTCTTTGATGTCTTCAGTTAAACCTTTAATTGTCATTACGGGCAGAATGTTTATAGACACGCATTGGGCGGGCGGAATTATCAAATTTGGTTCGAGCAATATGACTACAGATTTAATCAGAGTGATTGTAGTAGCCGTATTGCTTTTAGCGATCGCACATTCAATATACTCGCTCTGCCGCTCAACTCCCAAACGAGTTTGGCTGTTTGTCTTGACAGCGATCGGAATTACAGCGATAGTATTGATAGCAGTGCGAGGCGTTGCCGATCGCTATCTGGTTCCCTATATTTTAGCAATCCAGATAGCTGTTGCCTATCTATTCACCGCTAAAATTGCAGCCGCCACCAATCCCCGACAAAACAAACTCTGGCAGCTCGGTTTTATAGCACTAATATCGAGTGGAATAGTTTCTTGTGCCGTCAGCTCGCAGTCGCAACTTTGGTGGAACAAATATCCTTCTAGCACTAAATACAATCCCCAAATAGCCGCGATTGTCAATCAAGCCCAAAAACCTTTAGTAATCACTCACGGAGGCAACAACATCACAGGAAAAATACTGTCTGTCAGCTATCTGCTGAAGCCGCAAGTACAGCTTTTGCTGGCAGTTAAACCCGAACAAGTTAAAATTCCTGATGGTTTTAGCGATGTATTTTTATACCGAGCTACAGAAGCATTACAATTTGAACTAGAAAAAGTGCAAAAATATAAAATCACACCAATTTACCAGCCGGGCGATGTTTGGCTTTGGCGTGTAGAGAAATAAGGAAAGTGGCAACTGCAAATGATGATTTCTGTTGTGATACCCACCTACAACCGCGAGCAACCTCTGCGAGAGACATTGGCTGATGCGATGCGGCAAAATTACCCGAATTTTGAAGTGCTGGTAATCGATCAAACTCGCAACCACGAATCAGAAACTCAAGTTTATTTAGAGGAATTGGCAAATGCTGGCAAAATTCGGTGGTTTAGGGTAGATTGGGCGAGTTTGCCGGCTGCTCGAAATTATGCAGTGCGACGCGCAGTTGGAGAGATTATTTTATTTATTGATGATGATGTACAATTGCCAGAGGGTTTTTTGGCTGCTCATGCTGACAACTATTTAGAAAAACCAGATGTGGGATGTGTGGCGGGCAGGGTTTTTGACAGAATGAAACTGGATAATTCTGGAGGCGATTTGGCGATCGAATATTTGCCCTCAGAAGCGATGGATGCGGGCATTGCCTGGTATTTTATCGATTTGGTACATACAGTCAAACCGCAGCAGGTGCTCTCGGCTAGAGGCTGCAATATGTCATTTCGCAGGCAGGTTTTTGCCGAATGCGGGCTGAGGTTTGATGAGCGGTTTGCAGGGAGTGCGGTGCGGGAGGAGTCGGATTTTTGTTTGAGATTGCGATCGACTGGCATGAAAATTTGGTACGATCCTAATGCGTGTTTAGTTCACTTGGGGGAAGAGAGCGGCGGGTGTCACGATGTCAGTACGCGATCGATCGAATACCAAGTCACATTTTATCACAACCATTTCCTGATGGGATTGAAAAATTTAACAGCCCTTCAATGCCTGCGATTTTTTTCCAAACTCTTTGACTGCCACGTTTTGGGAAATCCACCTTGTTATAAAAGCGCCTCACCCATTAAAATTATAACTAGATTTGCTTTTTATATCCTGGGTTTTCTCAGTGCTATAAATACAGTAATTCAATCCCTGTGGAATGATGGACAAAGTTACAGCCATCAAGACAACATTAACGCTCAATAATGACAACGATATATTCCCCATTCGCCCTTTCCAATCAATGAGAATTCTCGTGGCCAGTCACACCTATATTGTGGACATTAATCGGGAAAAATTCAAGATATTAGCCAACCTAGAACCCGATATTGAAGTAACAGTTGTAGTGCCGAAACGTTGGAAACCCGGAGGCGTACAAAATAAAATTATAGAAACGCAATTATATCAAAAAGGTTCATTTCAAGTAGTCCCAGTCTCCAACTTTAGTCAAAACAATCAAGGATTGCTAACATTTGGCACAGATTTAATTGAAGTTTTGCAGAAAATTAAACCGCAGATAATTCAAGTTGAACAAGGTTCAAAATCTATCGCTTGCGCTCAGTCAATATTACTAAATCAACTGCTAAGACTGCAAGCAAAAAATATATTATTTACGTGGTGGAATCTGCCTTATCAATTGAATTGGCCGGTTTCTGTCTTAGAAAATTACAATCTTCAGCACACCGACGGAATTATTGCAGGCAACCTAGATGGAGCTAAAATTTTGCGGCAGCGGGGCTATCACGGTGCGGTAAAAGTAATGCCACAACTCGGAGTAGATGAAACTTTGTTTCGCCGCACTGGTAAAGACGCTGATTTATCGCGCAGATTCGGCATTGAACCGACCGATTTTGTGGTAGGGTTTGTAGGGAGATTTGTCGAAGAAAAAGGACTGTTGACTTTAGCTGAGGCCTTGGCAGGGTTGAAAAAAATTCCTTGGAAGTGGCTGTTAGTAGGACAAGGAATTTTGCGGACGAACCTCGCCGAAAAATGTATTGAATGGGGAATCAGCGACCGAATAATTTGGGTAGAAAGCGTTTCCCACGAGGAAATACCCCCCTACATTAACTTAATGAACTGTTTGGTATTGCCTTCGCAAACCAGCTATAAATTCAAAACTTTGACCGCTGTGGGCTGGAAAGAACAATTCGGTCACGTTTTAATCGAAGCGATGGCCTGTCAAATTCCGGTTATCGGTTCCGACTGCGGGGAAATTCCCCACGTCATCGGCGATGCGGGGTTAATATTCCCCGAGGGAAATGCAGGGGTTTTGCGGGAGTGTTTGCAGCAATTGATGGAGGGGCGGGAGTTGGCTGCTGATTTGGGCGATCGGGGTTATCAGAGAGCGATGAGCAATTATACCAATAAAGCTTTAGCTGAGCAGTTGTTGGAATTTTACAAAGAATTGTTGTAATTTTTAGCAGTATAATGCAAGTGTTAAATAAAAGCTGTAGTAAATGTCTATTCCTTCCGACATACGCTCTTTGATTGACGAACTCTACCAGGTACTAAACGATAGCGAGCGCCAAGCAACGCAGGGACTTTTTGCACTTAGAACAGCAATGTCTCTTTTTCCCGAAAATGAAATACTGATGCAATACTTTTCTTCGATCACCAATTTTCAATTCTGCGTAGCAGGTACTCGCTTACAAGCAGAGCACATTGTGGGCAATATATTGCTGGATGGTGTCCCCGATGAAGATGTTCAAAAAGCAGCAGATTATTTAGCAACCTTGCTACATATGGCGCCAGAATCTAGAATTCTGATAGACAAAGTAGTTGAGAGATTAGAAGTATTGCCATGAAACAATTACCAGATGAAAGTCAACTCCTGGAAATCCTTGAAATTGTGAAAGCTGCGGAAGCTAAAGCCAGTGAAATGTATGAATTTTCAAAGACTATGGCTCACAATACCCAAATTACAGCCACAAAGAGAGAGGAAGCTGAACAGCTAGACGGGCAAACTTTTGCAGATAATTAAATTTGTAATGGGAGATGTTGGTATGTGGATTTAAATAACTATCCCTGATGCGGGTTCTCCAAATTATACCCTCAATTTCCTTGGTATACGGCGGGCCAAGTCAAATGGTACTCGGACTTTCTGCGGCCATCGCTTTCCGAGGTATTGATGTGACAATTATCACCACAGATTCTAACGGAGATATCGGTCAACTTCCTTTAGATGTTCCTCTAAATCAACCACTACAACAAAACGGCTATCAAATTATTTATTTCCGCTGTTCTCCGTTTCGTAGATATAAGTTTTCACTCTCGTTATTGCAGTGGTTGAATGAAAATACGCGACAATTTGACCTGGCTCACATTCACGCTCTTTTCTCGCCAGTAACTACTGTTGCCGCCACAATTGCTAGATATCACAAGTTGCCATATATTATGCGTCCCTGCGGTATGCTCGATCCGGCCGATTTGCAGAAAAAAAAGCGCTTGAAACAGATTTATGCCACGCTTTTAGAACGCCCTAATTTAGCAGGCGCAGCCGCAATTCATTTCACAAGTAAAGAAGAGGCTAAAATCTCAGAAAGATTTGGTTTGGGCAGCACAGGCAAGATGCCTGTGCCACGGGATTTGGTGATTCCATTGGGGGTGACAGGTTTGTTTCCTAAGAGATTGCGGGAATCTCAAGTGCCAATCATCTTATTTATGTCGCGAATTGAACCTAAAAAAGGGCTTGATTTGTTAATTCCAGCATTAGAAAGTATTTTGGGAGCGGGCATAGAGTTTCACTTTATTTTAGCTGGTTCAAATCCCCAAGATGCTGATTATGAAACACAAATTAAAGTACAAATTCAGAATTCAAGCTTAGCAAAATACACAACAATAACTGGCTTTGTGAGCGGTGATTTAAAAGTTGAACTGTTGACAAAAGCCGACTTATTTGTATTGCCTTCTTATTACGAAAATTTTGGCATTGCTGTAGCAGAAGCAATGGCCGCCGGTGTACCTGTCGCCATTTCCGATCGCATACATATTGCGGAAGACATACAGCAAGCAGAAGCTGGTTGGGTGGGGCCTTTGGAAGTAGGGGCGATCGCCAATTCAATTAAATCAGCACTTCTGAATCCCGAAGAGCGCCAGCGGCGGGGATTGAACGGCAAAGAGTATGCAAAAAAGCATTATAACTGGGAGGCGATCGCCCAACAAACCATCGATGCTTACCAGGAGATTTTATCATCTATAGCAGAAGGAAGTTCGGCAACGGATTCTGCAACGGATGTAACGGATGTCAGGAATAAGGAATAAAATCTATCGTTTCAGCCATTAACAACGTCCTAACCGTCTTGGCGGTTGCTATATGGACTAATGCGACTGGGGTTTACCTTTTACTTCTTCTCCTGCTGCGAGTTATTGTACTGCTGCTATCAGAATTGGCCGGCGAGATTTTTTCAACGCTGCTACTTTAGCTGCAATACTTGTCAACAAAACTCTGCAATCCTGCCTGATATCCTGCTCCTACCGCCTGAAACCTCCACTCTCCATTCTTTCTATACAAACGACCAAATTCTACAGCAGTCTCTCGCGCAAAATTCTCTTTTAATTCATACCGAACCAGTTCGCTTTTTGTATCCAAATCGCTAATTTTGATAAAAGCATTTTTGATATTGCTAAAATTTGCATTGATTTTCTCTGCTTCGTGAATAGTCACAACAAAAGTTATTTCCTCAATTTCAGGATTAACTCTTTCTAAGATAACGCCGTAAATAGTCTTATTCTCTTGACTTCGGTTGTTTTTGTCAGGAATCGATTGCAGTACCGAACTGTCAAAAGATTGCAGATTATTGTAAAAGATAAAATATTTATCGTTAGGTATTTTGCCGTCAGCACCCAGCATAAAGGCAGAGACATCTATCTCGTAGCTTTGTCCTGCCTCTGTCACCTGCCAACCCAGGGCGATCGCCATTTTTTTTATACCAGGCGCTTCTTGAGAGATATTAAATCTTTCACCCTTACTTAATTGCATTGCCATCTGCTTATTTGTTAAACATCAAACTTTATAGTGCTCATGTTAATATTAAGTGGCACAATAACTTTTCTTCTTTAAGAAAACTTAATATTTGGCCTCTAATAGCGGGGTTGATTAAAAATATGTGCTGCCTGTATCCGAAGTTATTGAGATTTACTGAGAGAGAATTACCTAAGCAAAAACCGGGCTTTCTACAAAACCCGGTTTCTACAATTGAACTTAATTTTACTCTAGTTTTGAGCATTTTCAGAACTAGGCGGCAGCGTCACAAAATTACCAAAAACTCCAACCGTTTGATAGCTTTTTTTACCTAATTCAGTTGTGTAAATACTGACCACACCTAAATTTTGACGCTGCGTTGTATTGTCGAGTAAGCTTTCGATCGTGTCCCGCTGCGAAGTCAGCAAATTCTTGCAACTGCCGATCAAAGTATCTGTAATGCCCGTCAAAGCTTTCGGAACGCGAGAATCTTTGCACACAGTGCTTTCCAACTCGGTTTGGAGTACGCCGGAAGCATAAGTTAGGTATTTGTCTCTCCCAGGATTTGTAAATGCCATGCCGGCGGCCAGAAGAGTCAGGGCGATCGCGACTTTTCCCACATTGCCGAAAAAATTAGAAGTTGACTTGTTAGTATTCATTGCGTTATCAATAATCATTTTTTTTAGCCCCGTTGATTTATAAGCTTCTCTTGATTTAAACTACACCTCCTCAGAAACAGATTTCCGAAAGGAGGGGACAGTTTTTAGATTGGAGGCCAGTTGCGAGTAAGTCTCTCACTGGTTTACCTTCCTTTTACGTCTCCCCCTCCCTCAAATCCGGTAAATCTTCAACAAAATATTTAGTCGGTTCCCAGGCACAGCCTGGGGACGAGGAATTTAAACTTAGTTTCGCTTTGATTTTTGCCTCTCGATCTCCCGCTGCAACTCTTCAATCTGACGGCGCAAAGCCTCCGTCTCGCTGTTAGGCGTTTGGGACTTCACGTCAACCGCACCCTCAGCTACAGCCCGCTTGTAGTTCCCCAGCTTAATTTGGCGGTATTCCTCGGAACTTGCCCAGTCTCGCAAATACCGCAGGCGTTCCACCGGGAAAGGGTGACTCAGCATCACGCCCTGGCCGCCGTTGTAAAGTAAAAACTTATACACTTGGTTGAGATTGTCTCGATCGAGATCTTGATAGTTGTCAGACTGGCGGATAAATTCTTGCAAACTGCATTGGTCAGCATATTTACTGCTAACTCCCGCAAGTTTCATCATCGTCTTCATCACGCTGTTCAAGTCATCCGTCACCAACAAAGCCGCCCGGTCTGCCGACAATTCAGCCTTGCGCCGCCACTCGTAAAAAGCGAAAATTAAACCGCTACCGACCATATTTCCCAGCCCGAAAGTCATCTCGCCAATTGTCGATGCGACGCTCATCGCCCACATCGCCATTTGATTTAAAGTTGGATGACCGCATTTAATGTGTCCCAACTCGTGAGCCAAGACTATCCTAATTTCCGCCTCGTCCAACAAGTCTAAAAGACCAGTATTTAATACTACATAAGGCTGGTTTTTTCCGAGGGCATAGCTGTTAACTGAGGGATCCTGAGAAACAAACAAACCAGGTTCAGGAAAAACATCTAAAGCCTGCACGCACTCCCGAAATATATGATAAATGCTGGCATATTGGCGTGGCCCGACTTGAATGCTATTTCCCATTAGGTAAACGAATTGCGGTCGTTCGTAGACAAATTCTACAAATTTGCTGGCAATTAAGTCAAATCCAGGCACGCTGCGCAATGCTGCCTCGGCTTGGCGATCGAGGGGATGCTGAAATGCTTCGCTAGAAATTCCAGTATAAGTAGGCATAGTTGTTGCAAAAGTTACATTTAATAGATCGGTATTGCTGCTCGCTGCTGGTGCTAGCTGGCGCCTGACTTATCAATATTATCGCGACAAATATTGAACTGTTCATCAGTCCTGGACGCACTCCGACAAAGAAACCGGGTTTTTTACCGAATTTACGGTCTGTAACGAAGTATTGCGTAAAAAAAACCGGTTTCTGGGCTCCCCTGTAAGTCCTGTTCAAATTAGCGTTAAAATTGTGATTCTGCTACAGGCGCGATCGACCAATATCTTTCAAAGTGTCTGTGTATCGCCTCACCCAAAAATTGGAACGTGAAAAAATGGCTATCCTGCGACTCGAAAACGGTACAACCTACACTCAACTTAGCGACATTACCCGAGAACTCGCTTCCTTAAACATTCAACTCAACCGCTGGCCCGTGGGTGACAGCGCTGAAATTCAAAATTTGTTAGCTAAAGATGCTCTTGACGACAATCAAAAAGAGCAAGTGCTGCAAGCCCTCGACGGCTACTTTCAACAATTGTCGGAAAGTGCAGGCTATCAAGATCGCGACTTAATCGTACTGCACCCAGACCTTCCCAACCTCGACACCATGCTGTCCAAATTTAACAAGTGCCACATCCACGCCGATGATGAAGTCCGCTATATCGTAGCAGGCGAGGGCATTTTCGGCTTTGTGCGGCCCGACGGCAGCCAAGTCGAACTCACAGTGCAGCCGGAAGAATTTATCAACGTGCCGGCGAATACAGAACACTGGTTTTATTTGACAGCAGCCCGGAAAATAAAAGCGGTGCGCTACTTTACCACCAAAGAAGGCTGGACGCCGGAGTATACCGATACGGAAATTCGATCGCGCTTAAATGTGGAAAAGCTCACAAACCTGCAAACAGCGTTATCATAAGCGAAAAGTTAAGTTTTGTAAAGACCCTTGACTGCAACATTCACACCCAAAAACAGCCAAACCTGGCACGCTCTCAACCCCCTGTGGCAAGGAGCAGAAGACGCAGTACAGAAGGGTTTACCCCACACCAAGCTAGCACCGGCATGGCAAATACTGCTCCTGGGCGACGGTTCCCCCACCCGTCACCTGCAACTGCTGACAGGGGAACCCACAGAAGTAGATGTCATCGATATGTCTTTAGTGGGTGAGGACGCAGACGGCGCGCCCCAGCAAATTGTCGCCGTTCCCGGGCCGCGCCTGCGCCGCCAAGTGTGGCTGCGGACTGCTTCGGGACAGCGCCTCGCCTATGCGACTTCTTGGTGGGAAGCGAGCCACGTAGATGAATATTTACAAAATAAATCTTTGCCAATTTGGGCCAGTTTAGCGCGGCTCCGCACAGAATTGTATCGCGATGTGCAGGGCATTTATTGCGGTGATTCGGTGGCCTTGGAGTCAGCTTTTGAACAGTCGGGGCCTTTTTGGGGGCGACACTATTTGTTTTGGCATCACGGGAAGCCATTGACTCTGATTTATGAGGTTTTTTCTCCTTATTTAACTAAGTATTTGGGGCCGATGCAATTGGATGTTGATTGAGACCGAGATCTGGCACCATTATCAATAAGGCTTTCTGGGCGGGCTAGAAGCCCACCCCACAAGAACATTTACCTATTGTGGAACGGGCATCTGGTGGCTTTCTGGGCGGGCTAGAAGCCCACCCCACAAGAACATTTACCTATTGTGGAACAGGCATCTTGCCTGTTCTTAAGAATAGTTCCGACGAAATTTCACTCGCAAACCGTCGCGCGGATGAGGAATCGGTACTGCGATCAAATTCAAATCTTGATCCGGTAACAGATCCCACTCGTACTCCCGAACAATCTTTGCCGCAAACAACTTCATTTCTAATCGGGCAAATTCTTTGCCCAAACAGTCTCGCAAACCGCCGCCAAAGGGCACGTAACTGAAAGGTTTAGGCGATCGATCCGAGCTAAATCGATCGGGGTCGAATCGATCCGGTTCAGGATAAAGTTGACTATCCTGATGGGTTTGATTAATCCCAGAAACCACGTTCCAACCTTTAGGAATTTCATAGCCGCCGAACTCACAAGCATTAATTGCTGTCCGAAAAATACTTCTCACCGGTGGAATTAAACGCAGCACTTCTCGCAGCACCTGTTCTAAATATGTCATTTGTTTGAGTTGTTCCAATGTTAGGGGTTCAGTTGCGGGGAACTGCTGCTGTTCGGCCTGCACTTTTGCCATCACATCGGGATTTTGAGCTAGGAGAAGGCAAAAAGAGGCGATCGCCGAAGTTAAAGTTTCGTGTCCCGCAAACAGCAGCAACAGCACTTGATCTTTCAAATCCTCTAAACTAAAACTATTTCCCTCGTCATCGCGAGCCCAAATCAGCAAACTCAAAGCATCATTGCCACTAAGGGTTCCTTGTTGGCGATCGCGAATAATCTTTTCCAGTTCTGCTAACAGTAACTTCCTGCCATTTTTAGCTTTGCCAAACAGAGTAAAAGGCAAATCCCAAGGGATAGAAAATAAACCCTCCGCAAATGTTTCAAAATTATGTCCAAGCGCCGTTTCCGAACCATTTTCAAGCCCTACTAACAACTTACCCGCCACATCAAAAGTATATTTTCTCAGTTCGGGATACCAAGTCACGGTTTCCATTTTTGCCCATTTTTCTAAATAGCGCTGAGTGATATTTTCCATAGCGCCGATGTAGCCGGCTAAAGCTCGTGGCTGAAACGCTTGGTACAGCAACTTACGCCGATTTTGGTGGTTAGCACCCGTTTGCAGCGCCAAGGAAAGCGGCCCTAAAAGCGCTCTCGTGCTGGCAGGCCAAGCCACAACAAAATATTGGTTGTCATTGCTTAAAACAAACAAATTAGCCTCTTGGCCACACATAAACACGGTAGGCTGTCCGAAGATGCTGGTTTTGAAAATTGGTCCGTACTGCTGGTGGCGTTTTTTGGCGAATTGGGAATCTTGTAAAAAGTTGAGGGTATCGCCAATTAGGGGTAAACCGAAACTACCGGGAGGTAATGCCATTTTAGATTTTAGATTTTAGATTTTAGATTTTTAATATCATATCAATTTTAGTTGTCTCGTGCATATTGTATGCCAGACAAATTTATGGTAAAATAACTTTATTTTTTTGTAGCATATAGATGGGTGTGTCTTAATGTTAATACAAAAAAATAAGGTTTTTCCAACTGACGCACCTTACTATTTTTGCATACAAACCAATTTAATTTTCTGTTCTTTTAATCGGAATCTCGATTATAAATTCAGTGCCTTTCCCCACCACAGAGAAACACTTGATTTCACCTTTATGTTTTTCGACAATAATTGAATGGGAAATCGCCAAACCCATCCCCGTCCCCGAGCCGATCGGTTTTGTAGTATAGAACGGGTCAAAGATCCGCTGCTTGACTCGATCGGTCATGCCTGCACCGTTATCAGCAATTCTAATCACAGCGAGAGTACCTTCTACCTCTGTACGAATGCGGATAATTCCTGGATTTGCGAGCGGTTGTTGTAAAACGTCAATAGCGTTAGCGATAATATTCATAAACACCTGATTCAACAGTCCGGCGTAGCACTCCACCAGTGGCAATTGTCCGTATTCTTTAACGAGTTGAATTGCGGGGCGACGGTACTCAGTACCCCCTACGCTAACGGGCTGAACTTTCAGACGGTGTTCTAAAATCATCAATGTGCTGTCGATGCCTTCATGAATATTAACCTTTTTCATGTCAGATTCATCAAGGCGAGAAAAATTCCGCAAACTCCTCACGATATCGCGGATGCGAGTAGCTCCCACCTGCATAGAAGACAGCATTTTCGGCAAGTCGTCTAGCAAGAAATCCATTTCTAACACCTCTATTGCCTGCTGAAGTTCGGGAGAAGGATGCGGGTATTCATCTCGATACATTTGCACCAGTTTCATCAGGTTTCTGGTGTATTCTTCTGTGTAGGTAAGATTGCCGAAAATAAAGCTGACCGGGTTATTGATTTCGTGGGCGATTCCTGCTACCATCTGACCGAGACTCGACATTTTTTCTGCCTGCACGAGCTGAGTTTGAGCTTGCTGGAGTTCGCACAGAGTTACTTCGAGTTTGGCAGCTTGTTCTTGTGCTATCCGAGCTGAATCGACGCTTTTAGTGTAAAGTTCCGCTTGATTAATGGCGATCGCCAATTGGTTGCCCACTGCGACTAACAGTTCCACTTCTGCATCGCTCCAACACCGCACGCTGCTAGAATCGCTACAGCAAATTACCCCTATTTTACCAGCGGATGTTTGAAGGGGAATGTCCAGGAGAGAGTTGAATCCTACATTCCTGAAAAATTCCCGCTCTGCTGGATCGGTAAGAGTCTGGCAATCATCAACCCGAATTATTTCCAAATTGGCAATCCGCTCGGCATGAGAACCAGTCACACCAGCAGGAACCAAACCCAAAAGCGAAGGCAAATCGTCATTTTTCGCCTCGTATTCCACGGCCCAAACAGGCGGCGAGGCGTCTGGCCAATACCAAATAAACTGACAGCGATCGAGTTGCAGCAAGTCGCGAATCTGCTGCACAGTTGTTGCCAAAATAGTATCTAAATCCAGAGATTCGCGGATATTGCTAGCTAGCTGGTTCAGCAGCGCTTCCTGCTCTGCTAATTTGCGGAATCTCGCTTCCGACTTTTGCAACTGTCTTTGAGCTTCTTTTTGTTTGGTAACGTCCAAACCTAAACCGATTAAGCCGATAGTGCTGCCGTTAGCATCTTTTACCTTAGCTTTAATTACCTCTAAATGGTGATTGTTACCGTCAGCAAACTGCATTATTTCATCAGCATAAAAAGGAATATCTTGACTCAAAACTTGCACGTCCGATGCCATGCACTTAGCAAATGCTTCCCCTCCCAAAATTTCTGAAGAATGAGAAGCTGCCAAAAATCTTTCTTCAGGAACGTTCACAGATTCGCAAAAAGTTTTGTTAACCAACAGCATCTTGCCTTTAGTGTCAGTCAGCCACACCCAAATAGGAGCGTTATCAATAATTGCCCTCAAAGTTTGCTTTTGTGTGTCGAGAGCTTCTTCTGTTTGTTTGCGCTTAATTCCCAGGGCGATGGCATCGGCACTTGAGGAAAAAGCAACCAGCGTTGCTTCATTCAACTCCTCGCGAGCAAACATCGCGATTACTCCCAGCAACTGATTGTCAACAATTAGCGGATATCCAGCAAAAGCCACCATTCCTTCTCGTTTCGTCCATTCTTTGTCGTGGATTCGGGGATCTTCTTGTACAGAATTAGTGATGTGAGGTTTTCGCTCCAGGGCGATTAAACCAATTTTGAACTCACCGACAGCAATGCGGCTGTGAGCGCCGTCAATGTGAGTATATATCCCCGCACTTGCTTGCAGTTCTAATAAAGTTCCCTCTTCATTCAGCGTCCAAATCCGAACAAACGCAGCATCCAAATGGCGCACAACTGCTTCGCTGCAATATTGCAAAGTTGCAAGCAAAGTCTGGTTTTGAGTTAGAGCAATTCCCACATCTGCTGTGAATAAAGAAAGTTTCAATTGTTCTGCTAAAGCTTGTTCAGCTATTTTGCGCTCTGTAATGTCCGTTGCAGCACCGAGGCGCTGCTGAATTTTTCCCTCCTCTGTTCTGCTAAATACAATATTCCTGCTGACTAACCAGTGCCAACAGCCACTTTTGTCGCGCACCCGATATTCGTACTCAACAACCTCGCCGTCGGGAGCATTTTCTAATTGCTGAAAATATTCGGGAAATTTAGCTAAGTCGTCAGGGTGGATGATGGTAGGTAACAGACTGCTGCCCATTTTTTGAACTTCTTCGGCGGTATAGCCGAGAGTATCACTGATTTCGCGGTTGCTGTAGACATTTCGCTGCTCGGTTTCGTCGTAAACAAAGAGAAGGTTCGGACTGGTATTGGCAATTCGCTCCACAAAACGCTGGCTGGCTAGAAGTGCGACTTCTGCTTGTTTGTAATCGGTAATGTCGCGGCCGACACTATAGATCAATTCTTCCTCGTAGAAACGGGTAGCAGTCCAGGCTATCCACTTGTAAGAACCGTTGCGACAGCGCCAGCGGTTTTCAAACCCAACGGTATTATTCCCCGCAGCAATACTTTCAGCTTCTTTTAAAGTAATTTCGCGATCGTCTGGATGCACGAATTCAATGAAGAGTTGGCCAACCATTTCTCCTGGGGAATAGCCGAGTATGTTTTCTCCTGCTGGGTTGATGCGTTTTACATAACCGTCAAAACCAATGACGCACAGCAAATCTAGCGAGAGGCTAAAAAAGCGATCGCCCCCGTCGGGATTGCTGGATGGGCTGTGGTTTTGGGCTGCGACAGCAGAAGCTTTTGAGCGCGCCGATACCGCCAAAAACACAATATTTGCTATTGCCAAAAATCCCAGGGCGAGTTGGCGATGGTAGAAACGATCGCCGCTGCCAGCTACGAGCCATCCGTTTAACACCAGGAGTACAATTATCAAAATTGAGAATAAACTGCCAGGGGCGATCGTCGCTAGGCTGATTTTTTTTTCATACTGCTTGCTGCCTTCTGCCTTTTCTATTCTGGTGACTGCTGCCGTGAATTTTCTCAACAACAGTTGCAGTAAGTTCAATAATTTAGTGTTTTTGGATTCTTCGATACGAACAGAATACTTCATTTTTTTACTGTTGATTCCGTTTTACTTGTGGTGACTCAAAATTACTATAAAAATGTTTAAATATTGTCAAACTTTGCTAGCTTGCGAAATCTAGCATTTTAAAATTTGCGTAGATTTACGCAAGCTGGCTAGAGAATTAAGTGTATTTACGGAATTAGCGAGCAATCTCTTGTTAGCTGAGGTGTGCATTTTTTACTTTTTCCGACTCAGAGAGAGAGCTTATCTATAATACTACGCTACATATTGCTGTTAGTCATTGGACTTTTTGCCTAATCTAGCTAATTGGACGCAGAACCTAATTATGCAGGCTGCGGATGAAGCTGCTTACCGCGTTATAGTGGCGTATTATAGCACTTTTTGCGTCCAGGAATGACCGCGTTTGATGTATGAAAATACTGCGTGAACCACCCTGGGTGTGGGTTGAACAACCAGGAATATTAGTCAAGTTCAAGCAGGTTGAAATTGACCATAAATAAATTATGAATTTAAAATAAATATAAACTGCTGATTTGTGAAGATCAAATGAAAAAAATATTTGTAGCAGTTTTTCGTTGCACGAGATATTCGCGCGTAATCGCTAATTAGTAATTGGTAATTGGTAACGGGCAATTGGTAATTGATACCAGTTTAAAACACAGTTGATCTCAAAAGTGTTTCGATTCATCTGCCAGCGATGGGGGCCAAGCAGCTTGGCGACCTAGTTGCTGTTGCCGAATTCGCTCTAAGTTCCCCGCAGGAATAGAAGCTATAAGTTGTCGCGTGTAAGCTTGCTGCGGTTGGCGGTAAATGCGCTCGGCAGTGCCAATTTCTTCGATTTTACCTTTGTTCATGACGATCGCGCGATCGCTCATAAACTTGACCACGCTCAAATCGTGAGAAATAAAAATATAAGTCAGTCCAAACTCTGTTTGCAACTCCTTCAGCAAATTTAAAACTTGCGCCTGCACCGACACATCTAACGCCGAAACCGACTCGTCGCAAATAATAAACTTAGGATTCAAAGCCAAAGCTCTAGCAATACAAATTCGCTGCCGCTGTCCCCCCGAAAACTCGTGAGGGTAGCGCCGCATAAAATCTGGATTTAAACCCACTCTCTCCAACAAATAAGCCGCGCGATCGCGCTGTTCTTTCTGGTTCTTACCAAAGCGGTGAATCACCATCGGTTCCATCACCGCATCCCCAACACTTAGGCGCGGATCGAGAGAACTAAAAGGGTCTTGAAAAATAATTTGCAGATCGCGCCGCAGCCACCGCAATTTGCGATCGTACTCTTTTTGCATCCGATAGTTAGCCATCCACTGCGATGCCGCACTACTTTTCGGAGGAGGCGTAATTTCTTGACCTTCAAAAAACACTTTACCGCTGGCGATCGGAATTAATTGCAGCAAAGCCCTCGCCAAAGTTGATTTGCCGCAGCCAGACTCGCCCACCAAACCCAAAGTCTCGCCCGGGTAAACCTCAAAAGAAATATCGTTGACTGCCATAAACAAGCGTTTAGTTTCGCCAAACATTCCCTGCACCGGAAAACCGACTCGCAAGTTATTAACAGCTAGCAAAGGCTCGGAAATATTCGGCAGCCGAGGCGGTTTTCCTGTTGCAAAAGCGGGATTTCCCCCGCTGCTGTCGCCGTCTAAATCGGCATTTTTCTCGACAATTACTAATTCGCCGCTAGCATTTGTGGTGACATCCATAAAATCGGAAACTGTCGGCAAGCGGCGCAGTTGCCTATCGAGAGTTGGGCGGCAAGCTAACAGACCTTTTGTGTAAGGATGTTGGGGATTGCTGAAAATTTGTTCGAGCGCACCGCACTCAACAATCTTGCCTCGGTACATCACCGCCACCGTATCGCCAATTTCCGCAATGACGCCCAAATCGTGGGTAATAAAAATCATTGCCATGCCTCTAGAGTCCCGCAATTCGCGCAGCAAAGCTAAGATAGTTGCCTGCACGGTTACGTCCAAAGCCGTGGTCGGTTCGTCAGCAATTAATAAAGTTGGATTGCAAGAAATGGCCATTGCAATCATCACCCGCTGGATTTGACCGCCTGAGAGTTCGTGGGGGTAGCGATCGAGCATAGCTTGTTTTTGGCCGTTGACGAGCTGCATCAAATCGAGGTCGTCTTCCCCAACTGTTGGATTCGCAGCGGTCGGGGAATGCTCTTGCCGCAAAGCCAAACACCGCTGCCTGAGCTCATCGTCGGCCGGTAGCAGCTTTACCTCTTGCAGCACAGAAGCAGCTTGGCGCCGCGCTTCTGTCTGCGACACCTTTTGGTGCAAACAAATAGCTTCTGTGAGTTGAAATCCGATCGTATAAACGGGATTTAGCGAACTCATCGGCTCTTGAAAAATCGTCGCAATCTGGCTGCCCCGGTATGTTTGTTTTTCCCGGTCCGGGATTTCCAGCAGATTCACAGGCCCCTTGCTACCACCGTCTTTTATCGGAGAAAACCAAATTTCGCCCTCGATTTTCGTTGACGAACTCGACAGCAAACCCATAACAGCCAGGGATGTTACCGATTTTCCCGACCCCGACTCTCCCACGATTCCGAGAGTTTGCCCTCGCTGGACCTCAAACGAAATGCCGTCAACAGCTTTGACTGTTGCAGACGCATCGCCTGCGTCCGCAGATTGAAATTCAACCCGCAGGTTGCGAACTTCTAGGACGGTTTCACTCATGGAGGTCTATGGCAGTTAAATGGAGATTAAGTGGATTGTAGCAGGGCTTGTTGAAGGCAGAAGGCACTGGCAAAATTTTAAGTTGTAAGTTGTGAATTTTAAAGTTTAAATTCTTTAAATTAAAACTCACAACTCAAAACTCAGAACTACTGGAGTGCCTTTTGCCTGCGCATCATTTTCCTCAAAAACCGATGACTTGAGTGTCGGCAGGCAGTGCAGTGGCCTCGGAGACCTTTTTAAACACGGTTGCCTGTTCGTTTAAGGCATTAGGTCTGGCCTGTCCGGGATTGGTGCCTTGCAACTGAAGCCGCATTTGACCTTCGGGAGTCAATTCAAAAACAGTCTCAACGGTTTCTGTGCTGCTGAGGCCGACATCAAGGTGCATCGGTTTTTCACCGAGATTAACTTTGTACCTCATTTCTTTGGCGCGGGCGGCTCCGTCGGGGCCTTTAGCCATGAGAAACAATTTGCCTTCTGGGGCAAAGACGAAGGTGAAAGACTCACCGGAGGGGACTGTGCCTTGCCATTGACCTAGGAGTTGCGTGTCGATGTTGCTGGCTGCCGGGGCGGCAGCTTCAGCAATTGTTGGTGCTGCTGCGGATGCCGGGCCGAGTGAGGCGTTGAAGCTAATTACGATGCCCAAGCAAAGGCTACCTGCGATCGCTTTACCAATCATTTTTGAATTAGACATGAGACCGATCTAAAAATTGGTTATTTGTTTTGTACACTGTAGCGGTAAAACCGTACATTGTTTAGTTTAAATCTCTTTTAAGGATAGATATAGGTTATAGGTTGAGGTTTAAACCTACAATGGAGTTGTCATCCCCGGACTAAAGCTTCTCCTGAGCTTGTTGAAGGGTCATTCGATTTTAGATTTTAGATTTTAGATTTTGGATTGACTTGCGCGAGATAAATTCGGGGGCTTGAGGATTTTAGATTTTAGATGCTTTCGATTGATTCCACGGATCGAGACGGGGGCTTGTACCACCTTTGAAATTCTTGGTCACGGGGCTTTCAGTTTTTTTTATTGTAAAATCCAATACAAATCTGATTTTAGCTGCACAGTTCGCTGTGGTGAGTTGATTGTTCTTAATTCCAAACACCTAACTGACTATTGCCTTCGATCGCACCCCCAGATAGTTTGGCAAATCGATGGCATTAATAGTCTTTCATTAATTGTTTTCAGGATCGCGTTCGACTTGTTCTGTCGGAGATTCCGGCGCTGGTTCCTGTGGATTTTGCGATCGTTTCGTTCGCTCCAATGCCTCTGCGTAAGACCAAGCCAAGCTCACAAGAAAAGCTTTCGCCATACCGTCCAAATCTTTTGAATCCTCGCTTTCCGGCGGTTCAGCTTTTTGGTTGCCGTCGTTCGTCATGTTTTTGTTTTCTCCCGGGCAGGTTTTTCTAACGACTTGTTGCAGTGTGCGATCGATACCCAAAAATTATGATTTTGCTTGCACCCGCACCCTACTTATCTTTGAGGGTATGACCTTGCTCATCACAGATAATATCATAAATACACTGATTCGACGATCGCATCAGAAGGAAACCTTTACTTCGCTCGTGGCCCGCAAAACGGACTCTTGCTGGAAAGTGCGTTTGTAAGTTTCGATAATTTCATTAATAGCTTGATTTTTTTCTGGGCTACTTTCATAAATTATAATAACTATTTTAGAGTTTTCTCGAATCAGAATTCCCGAGCTGTTGAGAAACTGCCCCGAACCTTCTAATACAGTTAGCCCTTCCCAAAAGCGAGGGGTAATAACTGACTTGACAAACTCCTGCCATTCTGCTTCCGAAATTGTCTCGCCTCCCGGTTTAGTTAAGCCAAAAAATAGTTCATCTTTGAGGAGATTTGTTTGTTTGGCATTAGTATCGGAAGTTTCGGGAAGCTGAGCGCGGGCAATTGTCGCGGGACAAACAGGCAGGACGAACAGCAGGCCGGTCAAGCAAAGACTGTTAAGATGTTTATTCATCAGGAATTACGCAAAACTTCTATATTTATAGTGCGCCCTAGGGCGTGTTTTCACACTAAAACACAACAGAGTGCAGGCGGGAGCATCTCACTTTTGCAGTTAAGCTAGAAATTGGAGTTTTAAGGCAGGAGGCCCGAGGCTGCGAGGAAAGAGGAAGAAGGAAGGAGCCAGAAGAAGGAAGGAGCCAGAAGAAGTGTTTTTACAAATATGAGATGCTCCCGTGCAGGCGATCGCGATCGTGGCTGTATAATTTGCAGCCAGCTTCTGATATCGGGTAGTCATCCGACTTGCATTGCTGGAGTCGATCGCACGTTCAACTTTTTTAGTCCTGGACGCAGGATGGTTTAGAAAGCGGGTTTTTTTACCAAAAGGCGCGTTGTAGACCGCACCCAACGTAAAAAACCCGATTTCTCAGCCCAGATGCGTAAGTCTCGATTAACTTAAAATCTTTGTACCGAGGTAGCTGAATCTTAATTTCCCCAGATGTTTAATGTTCTGCCTGGGAGCATTTCATATTTGTAAAAACACTTTTTCTGACTCCTGCCTTCTGCCTTCTGCCCCGCAGCAAGAGAGCCTCTTTCCTTCTGCTTCCTGCCTCCTGTCTCAAAACTCCAATTTATAGCTGGGCTGCTTTCATTGAGATGCTCCCGTTCTGCCTTACCCTATTGGATGAAGCAATTGCTCAATTGTCTGTACTAACATTTCAGGCTCAACAGGCTTGGGAAGATGCTTTTGAAATCCCGCTGCTAGTGCTTGCTGTCGATCGCTCTCACCTGCAAATGCTGTCAGAGCGATCGCGGGAATCTGTCCTCCCTGGTCTCTAGATAGCTGTCTGATTTGACAAATCAACTTATAGCCATCGATTTGTGGCATCCCAATATCAGCAATCAAAACATCTGGCTTAAATTTAGTGAGTTGTTGCAGCACATCGGTTGCTGAAGATACAGAGATCACGGTGGCTCCCGCTTGCTCCAAGATAAATTGAACTAATTCTAAATTGTCTAGTTCGTCATCGACTGCCAGAATACATAATCTAGCCAAGGGTGAAGTGTGAGCATTGAGCGATAGATTTTCCTTGCGGTCACTGTTTGCCTCATTGCTTCTGACTAATAAGGGAAGTGTGACGGTAAAAGTTGCTCCCTGTCCTTCTCCAAAACTTTCGGCTTTGACAGTTCCACCATGTAGCTCAACGATATGACGCACGATCGCCAATCCCAGCCCTAACCCACCAAATGTTCTCGTAATACTGCTGTCGGCTTGCCGAAATGTGTCAAAGACATAAGGAATAAATTCTGGCTTAATTCCTTTCCCTGTATCCCTGACTTGAATTTGAGCACAGGAATCAATCGTTTTTACCTCAACTTCAACTCGACCTCCTCTAGGGGTGAACTTAATGGCATTGGTGAGCAAATTCCAGACAACTTGTTGCAATCGGGTAGCATCTCCTAACACGTGGCTGACATTGGGTTCTAGCTGGGTTTCAATTTGAATATTCTTCGCTTCGGCGGCTAAACTAACTGTTTCGATCGCAGCTTTAAGAGTTGTTTTCAAATTAACTGGAGTAGAGTTCAAACTCAGCTTGCCTTGCAGAATCCGAGAAATATCCAGCAAGTCCTCAATCAGTTGAACTTGCAACTCGGCGTTGCGTTCAATCGTTTCCAGAGCTACCGCCGTCTTGCTGGAATCGAGAGTTCCTCTTCGCAGCAGTCGAGTCCAACCCAGAATCGGATTCAACGGAGTTCGCAATTCGTGGGACAAGACAGCTAAGAACTCATCTTTAATTCGGTTAGCTGCTTCTGCTTGTGCCCTTGCTTGCCGTTCTGACTCGTAGAGCCTTGCTCGGTCGATCGCCTGCGCCGACATCTGTGCCAGTGCCAAAACGAAAGCCCGATCGCTCTCACAAAGCTGGGGAACGGCCGAAAAGCTGAGCGAGAGTCCACCAACGGCTTGTCCTTCAATCAACAACGGCACTGAAATCCAGGCTTCTGAACCAACCTTGGCATAAGCTTGGGCTAAATCAGGATAACGGGCAATTCGGTTTTCCATGGTTTCGAGCCAAACAGGTTGCCCAGTTCGCACGGCTTCTGCCAGAGGATAGGGTGCATCAATCGAAAAACTGCGCAGAAATTCTCCTACGTGCTCATAGCCGATCGCTTGAATAATCTCCAGTTCGCTTGCATCCCGGTTTAATACCGCAACCAAACCACAACTCCCTCCCAGTGCGGACATTCCCTGTTCAATAATCACCTGAGCCACTTGAGCCGAGGTTAGCGATTCAGACAAAGCTGTCATCACCGCCAGGAGTCTAGCCGTCCGCTTCGCAGCGAGTTCGGCGGCTAATTGCGCTTGTTGTGTTTCATTATAGAGACGAGCGTTATCAATGGCGATCGCTGCTCGCTGAGCCAAATCTTCAGCCAGGGCAATGTCTTCCAGGCGATAGCGGCGATCGGATTCAGCAAACACCAACGTAATGCTGCCCAACACGCGCCCGCGTGCCTTTAGCGGTGCAATAATGCAGGACTTTAACCCAACTCCACGCAAGATTTCCAGGTATTCACCATTGGGCACTGCGGCAACTAACTGTTCATCTGCAATCTCTATTGCAATTTCAACCTGTCCTGTTTGCATGACTTTAGCAATGCCATACCCATCATCGAGATGTCTGGGAAAGCGTCGATCCAACTCCCAGCCAAACTTTACTTTTTCGGGATCTGAATGAGCCACCGCAACACGACCAATTGTGCGATCGTCATTCAGCAGATCGACACTGCACCAATCTGCAAAATAAGGAACTGCCAGCTTTGCAACGCTTTGGAGAGTTTGTTCGTACTCTAGCGAAGAGGAAAGGACAGCACTCACTTGAGCTAAAAATGCTGATTTTTGTTGAGAATTCTCTGCTACACCACGGGCTGCCTGTTCTTGAACAAGCTGTACTCGTTCGTCTTCGGTTTGCTTGCGTTCAGTAATGTCGCTGAAAGCAGCAATGATATTGATAATTTGCCCCTGTGCGTCAAACAAAGGGGAAGCATTGATCGACAGAATCGTGCGATTTCCATCGAGATGGCTAATGGCGTGTTCTATACCATAAACAGGCTCACCTGTTTGCATCACCCGCGCAAACGGCAGTTCATTTTCTGGGAAAGGATGACCGTCCACGGTTGTAATGAACCAGGATGGATCGTTATAGTCTCGCTCCACAATGTCGCTGCGAGTCAATCTTAAAATCCTCTCTGCTGCCCTATTTGCCGCAATAATCTGTCCGGTAGAATCTAGAATGGTGATGCCATCAGGAATAGTTTGGAAGATGCTCGATAATTGCGCTTCACTCTCGCGCAGAGCAGTTTCTGCCTGCTGGCGTTGTGTAATGTCGTGCATCACGACAACTGCACCCTGTTTTTCGCCGTTTGCTGCAATAATCGCCTGTCCAGTGGCTAACAGCAATCGCGCAGTTCCCTGCTGCGGAACAATCATCATTTCCACATCACGAACGTTGTGTCCTTGCAATGCCTGGAACAGGGGAATATCCTCTGTATTCATGCGTGTTTTGCCGTCGGGCAAATACAAGCCATAATATTCTGCCCATCGATCGGGTGGAACTGGCTGCTGAGGTAATCCATGAAAATCTTTAGCTGCTTGGTTAAATACAGTCAATATGCCATCGGCATCGCAAGCGACAATACCAGCTTGAACGTTGTTGAGGATTGCCTTCAAAAAGTCTTGTTCTTTCTCAAGAGTGGCTTCTACCTGCTGCGAATTGGCGATTTCGGCTTGTAATTGTAGATCTGCTTGAAATGTTTCACTCGTGTCTTGGAAGTAAATAAGTAAGCCATCTTCACTCTTGATGCAACGAATTCTCAACCACTTGTTGAGTGAGGGGTAGTGGTCTTCAAACTCGATTGCCGTTGACGTTGCGATCGCTTGATGACAATATTTATATAGCTCAGAGGTAAGATCGACAGAAAATACAGTCCATATATTTTTGCCGGTGAGGTGTTGCCGCTTCCTGTTTAAAAGCTGCTCTGCTTTATGGTTTACATAGGTGCATTTCCAATCTGAATTAATAGAAATGAAGGCCTCAGCCATGTGATCTACTATCACCGCAAATCGTGCTTCGAGTGCTTCGCAGTCCGTACATAGCTCTTGACGAAAATTTACAGTAAGCTCTTCTCGATGATTCAAGGAGTTTGTACCTTCTACATTCATTGCGGTTAGTCCTGCCTATTTACCTATTCTGCCAGTTATTGGTAGGGATCAAAATGTACGTGGCTGACGCAGATCTCCCCTAAATTCGAGTTTAAAATGGGGACTTTGAGTGTTCTCCCCTTTTTAACCTATGCGTTACCCACATCTTTCTTAACAATCTTGAAAGCCTGAGGCAAAAATACTTTCAAAATTCATTTTTCCACCCGCCTTGACCATTAGAAACTTGGGTTTGTCGATAAAAAGTTAAGTTTATTGAGAACTCGTGTCGAGGAATGGGGTTTGATAGCGCAAGAGCGATCGCTTTCCAAATGTTAATCAAGATGTTTATAAAGCATAGCTTAAAAACGAGGCTAGGGCGTGTTTTCTTGCCTCGTTGTATCTTAGATTGGGGCAAACTCCGGCATGGAATCTTGAGGAACACGTGGAGACTTAAGTACCGAACAGTGGGAAAAGTTAAAACCGCTACTTCTCCGCTCAAACCCCGAACAGGTAAATCCACTCACGATCGCCGACAGGTTGTTAATGGCAGGAAAGTGGATACTCAGAACCGGGGCTCCCTGGCAAGACCTGCGGCGAACCTTATGAAAGGGGGAAAGTGTGACCGCAAGGTTTTTGCGGTGGCAAAAAGCCGATATTGGGAAGCAAGTCTTAGAACCGATACAAGCACAAGCCGACAAACAAGAAAAATTAGACAGTCGGGTTGATTGCGTCGATCGCAGCGTAATTCGTACACGCTAACACGCAGCTATGGTGGAAAAAAAGGGGCGAAGTAGAGGAGAAACTAGGTCGTTCTCGTGGTGGTTTTAGTACCAAAATACAGATCGGTTCTCGGGGTAAAGGTAAACCCATAACTTTTGTGCTCGGCTCCGGGCAAGGTAACGAGTCAATTTTTTTACAACAATTGATGGAACTCTTGAGTAGTCAGCGCGATCGGGTGCGGGTCGTCCGCGTCTACATTCTTAGGGATGAGAATTAAATAAAATCCACTTTTCATGACTGTTGTGGGATGGGGAGCATCTCAATGAAAGCAGTTAAGCTAGAAATTGGAGTTTTAAGGCTCTCTTGCTGCGGGGCAGGAGGAAAG
>NZ_JAUBTB010000074.1:0-35618 GCF_036704965.1 Microcoleus sp. F10-B2
TTTGGATAGGCAAGCGTGTAACAACTCTGCTGCCTATCTTTTTTTACCACAAGTTGGCTCAATCCTTACTAACTATGAGTTTGGGGCGGGTCGTCACCCCCCCAGCTACCAGCCACATGACTGTGAGTTTTGTCTTGATACTTAATTGCTTCAGTAATTGCATAGGATGTTTTTTGATATTCTTTGCCTTTTTTTTGTCGGCTCTAAAAATTCAAAGAATAATCTCTCACCATTGGTAGGAGCGCATTGCAGTCAGCCAAAGCTTTTATACTGACATATTCCTCATTTTATCAGTATAAAAGCACAACATAAAAATACAGCGTATTCCAGGTTTGTGAAGTGTAGGGACACGGCAGTGCCGTGTCCCTACGGGAAAGCTCACTAGAGGCTGGTGTACTTCATAAATGTGGAATCTGCTGTATTACCAAAAAATTTGCATCTCTTCCTAGTCTTTCGGGAAGTAAAGTATTTTTTTATGATAAAAAACTGAACATTTTCTGGAATGGGACGACAACTTCTGCTGTGCTAAGCTGTTATTAACAGGTGCAATAATTACTTGATAAATAACTCATTTGCTTAACCTATTTTAGGCTTTTCATCCTTCAATAGCTCCTCACGCAGTCGATGGTACGACTTCTCTATAGATGACAAATCAATATCCGCACTAGATGTTCCGTTGTACTCAAAAGGATTGTCAAGATCGTAGACCAGCAACAACAAATACATGAATGACGTAAACAGAAAACCTGAAACAATAAAATTGGTATTAAAATCGTCGGTACGCGTTATTAACAAAGCACTGCTTGAGGCAATTATCAGAACATGCAGCAATCCATAGGCGGCTGCCAGAAAGTCGGTATCGCGAATCCTTTGAATTCGATCGATCAGAAGACGAATCTTTGCCTGTTCACCTTGAAGGCGACTTATCGAAGGAATTTCGCAAAACTTTGAGAATTCACCCAGTAATGGATTGAGGTTTGTAACGGCATTCTGAACTCTGATGAATGGCTGACCCTGTTTCAAACAGAGTAGGACTGATTTGAGGATCTCAGCTAACCCTTCTGTAAGTAGGGTTGGGTCATAGTCGGGCTTACGGGCTGCAATGAACAAATTCGTATCTTGAATCGTTTCAACCGCATTCACAATCTGGCTTGGCATATCTTCACTGGTACGGTAATCATTCAGCGTCCCGTTCAGCATAAACGCCAAGATGAATGTTACCGCTGCTAACAGAGAACCTACCTGACTATCGAACTTACCAAATTCCCACTGCATCTGATGAACAATCCATTTTGCCAAGCAAAATATTGCTGTTAGGGGAAAAACTTTGAGTAAGATTGACCACTTTGACAAATCGGTAAATTTTCTGAGATTCATTGCGTTTATCCTTGATTCAAGATGTGTTTTTGGTGATGAACGAGTGCGATCGCTGACCTCTGCCAATTTTAGTATTAATGGAGAAGCCGATCGCGCTACCATTTAGATGGCATCCAGAGAAGGTCGTCCTACGCCAATAGGATTGACGAACTCAACGGCGATTGCAAAGTCACACCTCGAACCACCGTTGCTCATCGCTAGAAGTTTTCCGGCATTTTTGTACACCGCGATCGAGACGCTGCAACTATGGTTGCGACATAACGCTTCAGAAACTTTTTCGGTAATCATCCCTAGTGTAGAGGATATTAAGAGCGAGGTTGCTATCTATTTTTTGTCACGAGCAGCTTCAATGAAATGATTCCACGTCAACCCTCCCGCGCGATCGCATTTCAGTAAGCCAAAGCATTTGTACTAAAGTGGTTCTCACCATTTTAGTACAAAAACATACCTCAAGGTCATCAAAAAACTGGCATCAATTTATTGATTTTTGACCCGATCTTCCCGAGACTTATACTTCGAGCCATCAGGCATAATAGCGCCTTCAAGCAAAGCACCACTCAGGTCAGAAATGCTAACTTTAGCACCTTTGAGATTTGCACCGCTTAGGTAGGCACTCTTCAAATTAGCACCACTCAAACTAGCATTTTTCAAATTGACCCCGCTCATATTTGCGTTGCTCAAGTCCGCACAAATTAAATTAGCGTCACTGAGGTTGGCATTACTGAGATTAACCTGACTCAAGCGAGCAAAACCTAGCTTGGCATGGCTGAGATTAGCACCCGCCAGTTTAGCTTGACTGAGGTTAGCATTATCGAGGTTGGCATGGCTCAGATTTGCATTACTGAGATCGGTGTTAGTCAAATTGGCTGCACTCAGATTTGCCCCAGAGAGATTAATAGCTATTAACTCTGCATCAGTCGAATCCAAACCTCTGAGAGAAACACCATCTTCATTCAAATCTTGAAGTGCCAGAATTCTTGCATAGCTAACTTTTACGCCGTTTGCTGCATCGATCGTACTCCAAGCTTGGTAGTGAAATTGCTTCCGGCGATCGGGAGCTTCCTTAATGAATAAAACTAAAGCAACGACAAGACTGAGAGCATCAGCACTCTCCAAAATCTCTGCCAGCAGAGAATTTTCCTCGGCGTTCACATAAATTATGACGAACAAAACGGCTGAAACAGCAGCAACTAACCAGGCTGGTTGTGTCCAAAAATTATCAATGAATTTTCCTAAAATTCCTTTGAGAAATTCACCCAATCGCTGAACGAATGATTGACTTTGAAATTGCTGATAACTATCAGTTATTTTCAAAAGCATTTTTTGGATAATTTCACCATCCAACTGAATTGGTAATAAAGGCTTTTTCTCTTCGTCGGTTGGCGACGTTATCGGCTTAGATTCGTTGAGTAATTGTGTATTTGATTCTTTTGGGTGGTTGTGGGTGACATCTTTTTCATGTGGGACAACCTTTGGTGTAGAAACTGCACCTGTGCCTTTTAACATCAAAGCAGTAATTGCTCTGTAGGCATCTGTCCACGCCAGCTTTACTTCTGGAGTCCAATCTTCTTGGAGATACTGCTCAAAAGCCATCAGCAGTGCGTCTCCAACTAGACCGTAATACTTGGGAATTACCCCATAGCCGATGTGTCTGCCTCCCAAGGCGTTGAGAACTGGCCCTAAAGCCTCGGGGGAGCGAAGATTTTCTACTACCAGTACCAAAGCATTTATGAGCTTTTTCTGTTGTTTTTCTAGAGCGATATTGGCAAACAGGGGTTTAAATTCTGGGTGAGCGATGAAGAGGTTTTCGTAAAAGCTAGCAGCAAATTCATCAGCACGAGGTTTAATCTTATCGAAACTGCTTTCCAGTACCTCTACGGCTAATTTTGGCTCTGGGTCTGGAACTGATTCTAGTTGGTGATTAGCTGCTATAGTCACCGATTTTTCTGGAATTATCTCTGTTTCTAATTGAACTTCTTCAGGTGTACTTTCTACACCTGCGCCTTTTAACATCAAAGCAGTAATCGCGCCGTAGGCATCGATCCATGCTTGTTTGACTTCAATAGTCCAATCTTGCTGAAGATACTCCTCAAAGGTCATTAGTAGTGCTTCTCCAACTGCCGGGTAAGAATTGGCGATCGCTCCATAACCCACGTGTCTGCCTCCCAGTGCATTTAGAACCGGCCCTAAAGCCTCTGGGGAACGAAGATTTTCTACTACCAAAACCAGAGAATTAAGCAGCTTTTTCTGTTGCTTTGCCATCTCGGTATTGGCAAACAGCGGTTTCACTTCTGGATAAAGTTTAAACAAATTTTCGTAGAAGCTAGCAGCAAATTCATCAGCACGAGGTTTGATTTTCTCGAAACTTTGCTCTAAAAGTTCAACATTTAAAGACATATTTTTGTTTCTCCATTGAAAGTGGACCCTCTCTTGTCTTTAGACAGGGTTTTTTAACTATCCGGCTGTGATGAATGCTTTTGAGAGAGTGTTTGGAACCTGAGAGTTTCTTGGCTGACGCCAGGGCGACATATTACAAACTCAAATTTTCCAACTCTTGCCACAGGGTAGTCATAAACTCCTCTGCATCGTTGATGCCCATTTCTCCTAAAGCTTTCCACTCTTCACTGCTGTAATCTAAATCGAGTCCCATCACATCTTGAGTCCAGTAGGGCAAATTAGATGGGTTTTCCATTAGGTCACAGGTTATTTTTAAGATTTCTGTTCCCGTCATCTTTTTTCTAGCCTTTGTCGCCAAGCAAAAGGAGAGTAATTTTGCCAAATTACTTTCTGGTGGAATGGCTATTAGAAATGCCATATTTTGTGCTAGTACAAACTTGTCTAACTTCATTGGATCTTTTCCTCTTCCTAGTTTTAATGTACTCACGCAAGTATTTTTTTTCGTTCATCACACCCACAGGACTTACGCTACATAAGTCAATCATTATACTATCTATAGTAGTCAAGTGCTTCAGGCGCACCCTACAAGTATAGTCTGTGCGTAAGTCCTAACCAATTTATATTACCTCAAAATTAATTTCTTTTATTCTCGCTCTCGAATTGTTACAGTTGTTTATCATACCAACCTTCTTGGTAGATTTTATTTGCATGAGAGTTGAGGTGGGGATTACAAGTGAGAAATTCTTTTATGTCGTATTTAATTGTATTGCAAATAGCATCAAGGGACAAGTCGTTAGTATTGTAACCAAAGGAATTTTCTATTTCCCACCAATTTCTTCAATGCCAAGTAACGTAAAACTAATCAAACCAACAAATATACCTGTCCCCCTCCCACATCTTTAACTAGCTGAAAAGGCAATAAACAGAACCAGTCATATATAACGTCCTTAAGCAATAAACCGAACGTGATTCCCGCTCCACCCAATAGACCAACGATCGCACCTGCAGATGCTCCTAACAACAACTCACTCGCCTTTAATACTACAACAGCGAGTGCCACAGTCTGAAACAGACGAGGCACGTAGGGTACGAGCAAGTCGTCTAGTTCCGTTTGGGTGTTCAGGGCCAGTTTTCTCAGTATCTCTCCCAACAGTGGAGAGGCGCGGTAAACAATATATGCAACGGCAACAATAGCACTCAGACTGAGAATCTTAGCTAGCATCTGGCTCACTTGAGGCTTTAAATTTTCTGCCAAAATTACCTGCACTATCCAAAGTCCAGCGATGAAAATTAGCCACCCTGATGGTTGGTTGCTCCAGAATCTCGACTAACTCATCGTCAAGTGTGGTATCCGTTCCGCTAGTAAGAAGCTTGATTCTCTTGATGACAATCGAAAAGAACAATCCTCTCAACGGTTGGGTGAGCGTGATGATAGTGACGAAGAGAACTATTTTAGTCAGCGGTATGTCTGCAATAGTTATGTTTGAATAAAGTAGCGTTTCCTTGATTTGTTTCCCAATGATTTCCATCTCACTAAAAACCTCCATTATTTAAAGAAATAAAAAATATTTTTTGACTTTTAACTTCCAAAAGGGGTAAATTTGTCGGCTCCTTGGCTAGATTTTGCTAGGTATATGCCTGCCAAAACTACAGAAAACGCCAACCAGTTTAGAGGACTTAACTGTTCCGAAAAGATTATCCAAGCAAGTATGGCAGTAATCACTGGATCTAGCAGCAAGAACACGGCAACGAACCCAGAAGAAAATTCTTTGAGGTTATAAGCCTGAAGACTTTGACCCAAAACTTGGCAGACCAAGGCTTGGGCAATTATTGTTAACCAGCCAGCCCAGGAATAGGGAAAAAGTACATCTTCCGTTAGCAGAACGATGGGGAAAGTTAACAATGCCCCGCAGCAGGAACACCACAAAAGTATGGTTGTTGCTGAAAACTTGGCTCGAAGTTTTTCTACAGTTAGCAGATTGGCGGCAGAAAAGACGGCAGATAGCATGGCAAGCGAGTCACCTGTAAAGTTATCACTCGCTAGATGCAAATCACCCAGTCCAATTAAGATTGATCCGCTGATGGCGATTACCATGCCAATGAGCAATCTGCCCTCAAAACATTGACTGAGAAACAGCCATCCCATCAGAGTCGTGAACAGCGGGGTTACATTATGCAGCAGATTAGAATTAGCGACACTTGTCTGGGTGAGTGACCAAGCCCAGGTTATTAATGTGCCTGAGAAAAAACAACTCATTACTAGCAACAAGACTAAATCGCTGCTGGTGTAATGCTGCTTTTGGAGGGAGGAGTCGTGGGAGTGTCTTTCGCTCAAGGTCTGGAACACTTTCGCTAATCCTAAAATGACAGTGGCTACCCACAACCGATTGAATATTGTGGCAACCGGACCCAGTTCCCGTTCGCTCAATCTGATGAAGATAGCGGCAAAGGATAAAGCAAGGATTGCGAGAAATAATGAAGTTAGTCCGATACTCGCTTGGAGTCCCTGCGCGATCGCACCTGGTATCTGCTCTATCTGTTGCTGTGATGGTTTCAGTTCAATTGTCATCTGCAATTCTCAAAGTAGTACCTGCGCCACCCTTTGCGTGGCGCAAGCTAACAGCATTACTCTTGCATTCCGGCATACAGGAGTCGGACAAATAAGCGGACACCATCATCATTTTTTAAAGTTGAATAGGAGGGAGCTTCACTGTTACCGATCGCACGCAAATCGGAGAGCAGTTCTGGATGGAACTGGCAAGTAAACGAGCGTCGAATTTTCTTAGTTTCAAAGTCTTTGTAGTTAATGCAAGTTGCTGAACACTCAGTAACTATTGCACCATCTTCCTCTGCTGTTGAACAAAGAATTTCAATAGAATCCGGCAATTGTATTAGCCAACTCAGAGAGCTACCAGCGATGATGTGCCGATAGGGAACAATAGCGTCATGAATACTGCGGTAAGCCCAGTTGGCAAACAATATTGCTTCTTCGTTGACTTCATCGGAATGAAACATCGAAATTGACACTCTTGCCTCATATTGAATTGTTGTGTCAATCACGCCTTCATGGGTGTCGGCTGTGACATCATGAGCATGAATAATTTCCCAAGGAATATCTAAAGCATCGCCGTCTGGAGACTGATAAGGCAACAACACACGATCGCCTACTTCTTTTAATTCATTGCGCGTCACGGCAAAATGCTCGTCATTTCAGCCAGTAGCAACAACCCGTCCATCGCGCTTTTTGACTTCGAGTGTGTTGCCCATTGCTTCAATGCGCTGGCAGACTTCTTGCAACGATCTGAGTGCTTTGGTCTCCTTATCGCGTTCTAAAGATGTCATATTGACGACTTGTTTGACTGCACGCCGGATGAGTCGGATGTGACATTCAGCAGCCAGTTGGTGCCCTACACAGATAAAGATGGCAGGGGCACTGGTGGGCGATCGCGAGATCAATAATTTTTCCACTAATGCAAACATATCCTCTCGCGGACAGGCCGGACTTGTCCAGGTGGAGGCATCGTATGTTGATGGATCGCCGCCTTCGACTACCACTGCATAACCAGAGTTAATTGCCGGAACAACTATTTCTGGATCGAGGACTCCTGTTGACCAAACAGGTAGTAATACAGAGTCCATATCGGCGACTTTCTGAGCAATGTAGGCGACATTTTTGGAAGCCAGAACATCTTCGCCAAGTGCGTTAACGCCTACGTGTTCCCAAGGTTCGATGATGGTTATACAGTTGCGTAACAAATTGGGATGCAACAGTAGAAACTCCAAGTCTGACTGTGAATTAATCACTTTTTCTAAAGGCTTGGCGTGTCCCCACTCAAAAATGCCGTCGTTGGCAAATAGTTCTTTTTCCAAAAGCGGATCTTCAGAAGTTCGATCTGCTAAGAAACGACCCAACAAAATATGTGCCGATTCAAAATCAGATCTACCTTCATGCAAGTAGCCAGGACTTAATCGCCAGTCGCCTGTGGTGGTTTTATCTTGCTGAACTGTGATAGCTTCTACGCTCATAATTTATCTCCTTGTGTTGTTAAAAAAATTAAGCGTTTACTCACAGGAATTGTACACACTCTCTATACTCAACTAGCCTTTTCCTCAAGTAGGAAATAATATAGGGCTTTGCTGAATACAGGTATGAATTCAATATTTCCCAATTGCTATAAACCCGCTTGAGGGTGAATTTCGTAATTTTAAGAAGTTGATTCATACCGTTAATCAGCAACGCCTAATTTAGATTCACTTTATTAACCCGCTCTCAGGCAAAGTTCATCGATCCGTATTCTTGCAACTATGGTAAATCTACAGTGCCATCAAGTTTCATCCTCAGCTAAAGTAATCAGTCCATCATCTAAACAGAGATTTAATTGCTTATCCAAACTCGGTATTAAATCAATACCAAAGTTTTGATTTTTATCCTGGGCTATGGCGCTAATTCTTACGCCAATACACAATTCATTACGGTTTTGTGCAGCTAATACACAATCAGCGAAAGTCAGCTTGCTAATTTGTTCTTTGGGAAAGTAAAGCGAGATTGGCTTGACATACAGTTCGCTACCTTCCGGTGAGAACAAATCCCGATAGATTGACATTATATCTGGCTCTTGGGATACCTGGGCTAAAATTTTTGACACGAATTGATCGGTGAGTAGAAAGTCTTTTACACCGGCTTTGATTACCAGGTCAGTGTCTTGGGAATCAATTATTTCTGCAATCAATTCTGTAGTTACTTGGTTTCCTGTTTTGTTTTTATATTCTCTGAAAATTTGCCGAATTTCTAACAAAACAGTGAGGGTTTTAGCATCTATTTCCTCGGCGTTTTCACCTCGACCTGCCAATATTGAGATACTGTTAAATTCATAAAGTTTTAAAGTTTCTAACTGCTCAATTGATTCCAAATTTACCTGGATAAGATTCATCTTGATATCTGGGTATTCTTTGGCAATATTGTCAAATTCTGCTTGCACATCCTTGGTTAAATCTTGTGTTACCAAGTTAACCTGTGAACCTGCCACCAAGTATTTAGCATATTCTTTAATAGTAATTGGGGTTTTATTGTTCCAACCAATAACCAGGTGTTTTTCAGGTTTTCGCTCTAAAGATTTTCTACGGTAAGCATAACCTTTAATTAATGGTTGGACTACAGGTTGGGGAGAAAACCGGATAGTTGAGTCATCTTCTGCCAGAATTATAATTTCATCTGAGTCAGCTAGTTTGTAATTTGTGCTGGCTTTTATTGTCAAGGTGCCATCTGCATGACGCACACCTATTGGTATACCAGTTGAGAAATGAAATGGTAATTCGCCGAAACTTACACTCTGCCAGCCTTGTTCTGGGCGATAAAAATAGAATTCGTTTCCTTCAAAACCCACTAAGTTTAAATATACTGCTGCTAGTCCTACACTCCGCGATGTTTGAACTAAAATTCGAGCTAAAATATCCGCCTCATTCAGAGTAATTATGGCTCCAGGAGCAATGTTTTCAGCGAGGCGACGATATTGTTCTAAGTGTAATTCTACGACAATTACTGGCAAGGAGTCTTCCTGATTAGCTGCCACCACTGCCAGGATAGCTTTGACTACCCGTGCATCAGATAAAGTTTTAAACTCTTCGGAATCTGAGGCTTTGGCATCATTCAAAATAATCACTGATTTAGCAACTTTGATTCCCACCTTATCTAGGTCGCTTAAATTTGTGATTGAGCCATTGCGAGTCACCAATCGCGTCTTTTTGGTTTTGCCTACATTATCCCGGAGAAAATCATCCATTTCCTCCTTTTCTTTTTGAGACAATAAAACAATTACTGCGTCATCTTCCGATTCATTAGCAACTACTAATTCTTGAATTATATCTACAATTCTATCTGTAAATCCCAAAATTAAAGTATGGTTTTCTTCTACTACTATACTTTTTCCTTTACGCAGCGACTGAAGTTTTGATTCAAATTCTTGAGTGATGAAAGCAACTAGACTAGAGAATAGTACCAAGCCGATAAAAATTGTGACTACACCCACAACCTTAGTTGCAAAATTGGCATTATCCCCTGTGTCTCTTAGGCCTATTAGCTGAACAAATACGTCCCAAGAAAAATCGGAGTTATCTTCTATACCTTGATTTGGAAACCACCATTCTGCCAGGTAACGTGCAGTTGTCATCAAAACAAAAGCACCAAAAAATGCTAACAGTAATGCCAGAAATACGGAAAACCCTCCCTTCGACATAAAGTTGTCGAACTTATACTCTATGCGCTTTTGCCGAGAAACTTGATTTTGAGAGAATTTTTTCATTTTGCTTGTCAAATTTATCACTTATCCTTTGTTGATCTATCGGCTTATGTTTAGAGTTTATGTTCGTCGAATTTTACCATATTTATAAAAATTAAGTAATTTAAATATGGCTGAGTCTGCGAACGATAAACGAGAAAATGGAAGCAGTCAGGCGTCTGAGCTCAAATCCAGTTAATCAGCCACACAATGAAGTGGGCAGGGGATATGGGGTATCAGATATCAGGGAAGTGAGTGCTATTAGCCGGATTTGATATGACCCCTGATTCGCTAACATCATCTTACAAGGGAAGGGGAATGTTGAGAATGCGACCAGAGGTCTATTTAAACACATCTTGCACCAATCTCAACAACAGGCTTTCGGGCCTGTTCGACAAAAGATGAATTTTATTGTGGGGTGGGCAGGAGATCCCGCCCTTGAAAGGCTGATTGACAATGATGCAAGATGTCACTTTCAACCGATCGTGTCAGGTGAGGGAAAGAATGTGATATTGATGCAAGTTCCACGAATACGCTGCTGCGGTCAAACTCCTCCTCCTCCGGCGAACAGCATGGAGGTTTATCGACCAGCGCTGGGTCAAAACGGTATGTCTCCTGAAGGAATTTTCCGCTGATGAGAGCCGACTCCAAATCCTGGATGTATTTTGCCACGATCGTGCAAACCTGCTTAGGAATGAGAATTAAATAACTTACAATGCGTGATGTTCTTGTGGGATGGGCCCATCCCGCCTGTCCAGAAAGGGCGGGCTACGAGATCCCACCCCACTTTCAAGAGTGTAAATTATTTAATTCGCGATCCTTAATGCCTTCGCGAGAGAAAGAAAAGGTGTCAGAGCTTCTGCTGTGTTGCTCTCACCCCTGCCAAGCGTGAAGCTGGCTTGAGAATAACGTAGAGGCGGAATAGGCGATCGGCTGATATACTCAGATGCTTTAGTGCTTTGCTCAGTGCCACAGACGAGTCCAGACTCGGCTAGTAGCGGACAGTGTAGAACTTTTTCTCATCTTTTTGATACCACTGGTGGGAACAAGCAATCGATGAAGAGACTGTGTTGTGTGACTTCTAGAAGAAGAGACTGTTAGCGAATTTGCAGGGGGTGTTGCCCCTGACATCTAAAACGAAGCATTTACGTTCGCTATGGGTAGTCAACAGCTATACGGTCAATTAAAAATTGAACCCCTCACCCAGAAAAATTGGGGTGAGGGGTTAAACCCCTTGTTAATTGACCCACATTCTCACAATCAATTAGACAAATATGACTGACGCAAATGCCAGACGATCTCGCGCCGCATTTCGCTAAGAATCCGCTGTCCCCGTTCGCAATGTTCCAACTTGATGTCATCGACATAGAACCGCACCAGCGTGTCTCGCGTGTAATCTCCCTTCAGGTCATCGATCCAGATTTTGGGGTCTTGCCATTCATTGCGCGAACTCTTGAAGTTTTCTCGCAACCATTCGCGAAAGCGTTTTACCAAATCGTCTAATCGCGTGTCTAACCCTTTGGGATTACTAATTGCCCAGAACAGCTTGTTGACTTTGAGCTTCAACAAATCAATCTTCTGTTCCCACTCTAGCTTCAACGTTTGCTGGTCTTCTTGAAATAGGTCAGGGTCTTTCAACCAGTATTGATACCAACGGCGTATGAGCCCAATCAAGGTACTCTCGGATACTGTTCCCGTAGCTTCACCCATCGAGCGTCTGCGACGGTCATGTCGATCGGACTTTTTTGATTCCAGTCCAATCTTTTGACAAATTTCCATATAGTATGCTTGCACTGTTCGCCGCTCCTCTACATCTAATCCGCCCCTTTCTAATTGGGAGATGAGATCGGCTAGGTGCGCCAAACCCATTTCAATCTCAGCTAGTAAAGTATTGACCTTAGACTCAGCTAACAAGCGTTGCCGTCCCGCCTCTCGCTTCTGTTGCGATTTTACCCCAGGTAAAGAGTAGCCATAAAAATCGTCAACTAATTCTAACTTCTTGTCTATTTCGCCCATAGTATCGGGGTGCGCCAGCACGACTCTTTCAATCATCGAGATGGCTAGAGCCGGGGCAACATCTGCTTTGATGGGAATGGAGATCGTGTAGTAGTAATGATTGGTCGGACGGCTGAGGTTAATAATTTCCTGCCCTTCAAACGCGCCATTGGGAATGTAAATCTGTGAGTGCGTGTCAATGAGATACAGTTCGGTTAATCGCAGCCCAATGTGTTTGATCACGCCTCTTCTACCGTTGGCTAGCTCAATCACATCCCCAAAGCGAAACGGTGTATCGATGAGCAAGACTAACCCACTGAAGAAGTTTGCCAGAATGTCTTTTAGGGCAAACCCCAAGATAAAACTAATTCCTCCGATGGCTACTAACACACCTTGGATGTCAACACCGAATGCCTGGAGAAACAGCAGTCCACCCACCAAGTAAACAATTACAGGGAGAACATTTTGTAGGATGGGAGTCAGAACATCATCCCACATTGCCTCCGATCGTGTGGCATACTGCCTGAAAGCATAGGTCACAACCTCAGTGAGCAATTGAACCGCCCAAAAGGCGGCGACAAGGACAAGAAAAGCGGTCAAGCCTTTTTGGAACCAAGTAATGTAAATTGTAGGAGTGACAAATAGCGTCTGCAATGCCAGCTTGAAACCGATCGCGAACACAATGAGTGTCAGCGGCGTTTGTGAGACGTTGAGTGCAACTAACGCCAGGTCGGAGGTAAATTGACGGAAAACCCTCCGCAAAATACCAAACAGTAGGTAGAGAACAATAAGGACAACACCAAGAATGCCGAAGTTAAGCAAAAATGCACTCCATCCTGGAGCAGGCAAAATAGCTAACAGAAACGTAGAACTGCCGATCGTCGTCATTTGGAAACCGCCTCCATAGATCCGTAAAGTATGTAAAAAATAGTGCTTGACATAGTATTAAATAGGTGTTAATTAATGAAAGAGACGTTCTTTCAAAAAGAAAAATATAAAAAAACTAAAACAAGCATTTAGCTCCGGGATTTGCTAGAGAAAACTTCTCGATCGCCACGAAGCACAGTTGCTTCACAGCCAATCATAATTTTTTCTGTTTTATAGTTGTTTCACCCCTAATGAATGAATCCAATAAAACGACGATGGCGATCGCCTCATTATTTGTCGGTGTAGTCGCCATATCTTTTGGCTCTATCTTCATTAGATGGAGTGAATCTGAACTCAGTCCCAATGCTACAATATTTAATCGCTTTTGGCTAGGAAGTATGGTCTTTGGGCTGTGGCAAGGATACAAGGCGATACGTCAGAGACTTTCTGGTGACAAACCCGTTCAACAGCATTCATATACCAGTCAGGAGCTTTTGCTATTGCTGGGTGCTGGGACTTTTTTTGCTGCCACCTTAGCCTTTGTAGCTTGGTCGCTGACTCAAACCAGCGTCGCTATCTCGACAATCCTACATAATCTTACCCCGATATTTACCAGCTTAGGAGCGTGGTTGTTATTCGGTCAAGGCTTTAACCGCCAATTTCTCATTGGGATGGTCGTTGCCATTGGCGGAGCGATCGCCATTGAAATCGAGCAGATACAAATGGCCACTGGTGAGGTAACAGGAGGCATAGCTGCCATCGTCTCTGCGGTTTTCATGGGTGCATACCTGCTGGTGGTAGAACAACTGAGAACCAAATTTGACCCCATCACAATTCAGTTGTGGGTTTGTGCGATCGCTACCCTATCGATCTTGCCCATGCTTGTGTTCGCTCAAGAGCGGGTTTTTCCTTCTTCAGTCAATGGATGGCTGTTCGTCATTTTTCTCGCCCTCGTCTGCCAAGTTTTAGGTCAAGGACTTTTAACATATAGCGTTGCTGGCTTGTCCTCAGTGGTTGTCTCCTTAGTACATTTGTTAGAGCCAGTATTTAGCAGCATTTTGGCTTGGGCACTATTTTGGGAAAAGTTAAGTTTCTCGAATTGGGTAGGTTTTGCCCTAGTTCTCATCGGTCTGTACCTAGCCGTATCTAGCCAAGCGGTTGTTAATCTGCCACAAAATCGGCTAGAGAGCGGTTAGTCACCATTGGGAGCATCTCATATTTGTAAAAACACTTCTTCTGGCTCCTTCCTTCTTCCTCTTCCCTTCTTCCTCTTTCCTCCTGCCCCGCAGCCTCGGGCCTTAAAACTCCAATTTCTAGCTTAACTGCAAAAGTGAGATGCTCCCGTCACCATTACTGTTTGTTTCAACGGTAAGCAAGTGAACAAGACTTGGCTCAAAAAATCAGCACAACTCAATGTCAACACATTTGCTAAAAAGTATGACAGCCAAACTGGAATTAGCACAGCAACCGTCGTCCAGAACACCTGCTTGGATCGCAACTGCTTCATTATTTGCCAGCCTGATCCCCCTATCTTTAGCACCAATCCTCGTCAAACTGTGCGAACGAGAAATAGGTTCAAATGCCGTAGCATTCCATCGCGGCTGGATCGCTGCCATCGTCTTTGGGTTGTTGAGCACAGTTGAGGCTTTGGACCGCCAAAAATCCGATCGCCAACCCGTACAACAGGAGCCTTTTACGATACGAGAATTCGGGCTATTAGTAGCATTGGGAACTTTCGGAGCGACCTACTTCCTCCTGTGGTCTTTGTCGCTGACTCAAACCAACGTTGCCAACGTTACGTTATTTTGTGGTTTGAACCCACTGTTTGTCGGTTTGGGGGGGTGGTTGTTATTAGGTCGGCGCTACAATAGCAGATTCATCATTGGCATGATCCTGGCACTGGCGGGAGCGATCGTTATGGGATTGGATGACGTGCAGTTTGCCACTAACCAAGTACAAGGTAATGCCGTCGCCTTGCTATCGGGGATTTGTTTTGCTGCGTATCTGATACTGCTAGAACTGCTACGAGAACGATTTACCACGGCAACCTTATTGCTGTGGCGCTGCGCCTTCACGACTGTGTTTGCGTTTCCCGTCCTCGCACTCGCCGAAGAAAGATTGTTTCCCCATTCCTGGATGGGGTGGTTTTTCGTAATTTTGCAAGCCCTCTTGTGCCAAGTGTTGGGTCAAGGACTTTTGGCTTACAGCCTCAGCAGGCTGTCGTCAGGGTTCGTCGCCGTCACGCTGCTTTTCGAGCCAGTCCTTGCCTCAATCTTCGCTTGGGTAATTTTTTCTGAACGCTTGGGTTTCTTTGACTTGATAGCGTTTGTCGTGATTTTATCCGGTATCTATGTAGCTCAATCGAGTCAATCTGCCGTTAAAGAAACCCGCGAATTAGCGTAATTGATGGGTGAGAGCAGGTGGGCGCGATCGCCCGAGGAAATGCTCTTGCCATCATCTCTCTAAACTTTTGCGGCAGCCCTCACCAAAGCATCACTGAGGCTTCACCACCAGAAAAGTTAGAGTACAAGCGGATTCTCAGCACATACCGCCGACCTTGATAAAGCCGAACATTGATTTGTGCATTCAAGTCTGTGCCACTGTCGTCGTCACCCGCAACATATTTGAGATCACCGCTCTGATCCTCGAAAAGAACCATAACTGTATCTACATTTCCGAAGGTTCCAATTGTATAGGTTCGGGTCGCAGAGGGTTCGATCGCAAAGTTTTTCTGTTCAGCAGGCGCGAGGGACAGAATCTCGGAATGGAAGGGTTTAAGTTCTGTATAACTCGAGTCATCAAGCGGGGGATAGAATAATCGTACCTGCAACACATCCTGCTTAGAAAGTCCGCCAGCAGGGTTTAATCCGTTCTGGTACTCCACAGGTTTCTCAATGAGTCCGGCTGCAAAAGCGTAATGCATGATTGAGTTGGGGTCCCACTTTGACCCCTCCACTTCTCCTACTGCAAGCTTTTGGAGCACATTATAAAAAGTTGTATTTCGGTCCCACTCGTTAGGAGGAGCACCGAAATATTTATAAACGGCTTCTTCGTCCCATACGATACCTGCAAACGGGTTTTGGTGCTCGTGAGGGAAACCTAAAGCGTGACCTATCTCGTGAACGGGGACATCTACCCCACGGGAATCAGCCCGAAGATCCCAGCCGAAGTTCATGGTTCGCTCGCCTTGCTTAGGAATATCAAGCGCATCGCGGCCAAGATACGACCAGGCTCCATCTCCTTGCACAAAGCCGATTCGTATCTCTGCCTCGCTGATGTTCCGAACCTCCTCAAACTTGATACCAATCCCTACCTTCTTCCACACCTCAAACCCCTGCCGCACGATCTCCTTCTGTTCGTTCCCGCCTGAATTGGGACCACTCTCAAAAAAGTAATAACGTAATTTTGTACCGTTAACCCACTTCTTCCCGAGTAACCGTATTAGACGAGCACGCTCCGGCGACACGCTCGGATCGAAAGTGCGTGGAGGAACCTTTGGCAAAGCACAAAATTTTTGTGCTTCTTTACCTGATGCTTCGCCACCTGAGGGAACTTTGATTCCCAGGTTAGCTTCAATTTGTTCGAGGCGTTTTAGTAATTGCTCAAGTTGATAAGAGTCGATTTGTGAAACTTTAGTCATGACAAATTCCTCCAAAGTTAATACCTAGGGACTTTAAGTCCAAAGAACCAGCTATTTTGAGAATGTTTATGTTCCTCTACCTGAATCAAGTCAGAGAACAGTAGATTCAGGAAAGAGAAACTGCAACCCTGTCACCAATGACCTAGATAAATGCGAGCTGTCGAGCTTGTGTAAACTGAATTAAATCCTTGTGAAACCCTGATTTTTTGTTATAATGATGAGTTGGGACGGAGAGATTTCCTACCCTCAATATCCCATGAGGAGATGGCGATCGCACTGTACAGAGAACTCGTGTTCCCCATTCTAGTTTCAAGCTTTACACTGTCAACGATCGATAGTCAGGACAGTTTTTAGATCCTAGCCTGAAACCGTTGATTTTCCGTTGGGATATCGATCGTGCAATCGCCCTGAAACCCTGATTCTACACTTGCCAATCAAACACTATCCGAATTATTAATAGGAATAATTGACAACAGCCTGCTAGAGCTTGCTGCATAGCCTTTATAGGCTAGCAAATAAAACTGTGTTAGTGGGGGTCGTCGGTTCAAATGCCGCCGCTGCGATCGACAAAACCCGCTTCGTTAGGCGGGTTTTGTAGTTTTTGTAAATATTTTCACTCTTTGGCAACGATCAAACAATCACTCTCAACTTTAGACAGCATATCTGGAAACGCTGAGGTATAGTTGCCATCTTTGTCTACAATCCTGCGGAGTATATATCCGCTCTCAGCAGGCCGGCCGAAAAATGAGTTTCTGCGATACCAGATATCTCCATTCGGAGTGTTCGGATCTCGATCGATCAAAAAATCTACCAGCCACGACGGCACAGACCATCCAAACACTATCGGCGTAATGTGTCCGTGCTGCAAAGTTTCATCCGAGAATCGGAACAAGTAGCTGAAGCGAGAAAATTTAACTAAATAAATTAACATCCGTCCCGCCATTGATGAATGAAATGTCCAGATAACAGGGTCAAAAACGCGCAGCAATAACGTTCGTTTGTCAGCATTCCAATCTGAACTGTACATCGTCAGACAATCGTCTGGTAAAACATTCCCGTCCATAAAAAAGATACCTTGCAGGACTTCGGGTAAATCCGCTGGATGTTCTACTTTCATCCAATTCGCAATGTCTTTTAGTTGCTTTTCTTCGATTAACATGGTATTATCTATCCTCAAAATAGTTGTGTTTTGGTTTCCTGTTAGATACCCCCTTGATTTCTGAGTCGATCGATCGCTCAATAGTTTGTGTGGCGTGCGGTTTCAACTCACATCTTGCACCATTCTCAATAAGGCTTTTATGTGCGGGCAGGATGCCCACCTCTTTGTGGAACAGGCATCTTGCCTGTTCTTGAGAATGGTGTAATATCTCAGTTTCAACCGCTGTCCGATCGAGCTTTTGGATCAATTACCGCCGCAAATTAGGCTCAGAGCTTCGGCGCACTTTGCCTACCGTACTCACGACATCCACCAGCATCTTGAGTGCGACATCTTTACCGGGGCAAATCCGTCCCGCACTCCGATCGCCCACGGAATGAAATCCCATATGAAAAGGGCACAGATTCTCGCGCTTAGGGTTGAATTCGTATACCGTAGAGCCCCAGAAACTCTCGTCTAGCAGCCCCAAACTGAGCGGTATCAGTACCTTGGTTCCGGCAGGGAAAGTGCGCTCTTTGCCCGCTACCCTTGCGGTGAAGGGCTCTGTCGCGACTCGGTGGGAGGCGCTGACGGGGGCCCAGAGGCGGGCGCATTCCAAGAGGAAGAGCTCGATCGACTGGCGATCGTCCAAATCGAGCCGATCCCAAAAATCAGTCGGGTTAATTTCGGCCGTCTGCTGTCCTTTATAGGCGGGGAGAGGGCGGTATCCCATTGCCGTGTAGCCTAGGTGCAGGGGGCCTTGCAGTCCCGCTATGCCCATAATCGATGTCATCAGCTTTGCCAATTCCCGCTTAGTCATGCCGTTGTTTTCCGAACTCTCCTCGAAGTCGGCTAAAGCTGGGGAATTTTCATAGATAGTCGCTGCACGCTCGATTAGAGCGGACAAATCCCCGTGTCCAAAGAGGTTCAGGCTTTGCAGCAGGTTCCCGATGACGGCGAAGTAGTGCAGCGGGCTTTGGCGAGTGTAATGCAATTCGGTGAGAAGTTCGATCGACTCTGAATCGTCTGGATTAATCCCAAAGATGACGTAGTGCAGGTATCGGACTAAAAATCCCATCCAACCCCGCTTGACATCGGTAAAAAACGCTCCCCCCGTACCGTGCGACATCTCGGCATAATCTGCAGCTAGCCGATCGAGCAACCGTCGGGCGATTTCGTCTCCCTGCCGATCCGTTGTCGCACTGTTGAAGAGATACTTCTGCATACAGCTTCGGAATGCTGCGTGGTTGCTGCTATCATCAGTGGCGCGATCGGACAAAGACAGTAGAAAAAGGTTTCTGCCGCCGACATCTTGGTTGGGCGCGCTATCGGGATCTAGTACAGAAGTACCCAGCCGCCATCCGCGCGCCTGGGGCGATGTGAGTGCTTTTTCCAGCGTGTCAAACTCTCCCATCACGACTTGCCCAGCGCAGCAAAAGTTGGCTCCGAAAGCCAGCCGTTTTATCTGCAAATAGGTGGGTTCGTTGGCAATCAAACCCTCAATCAGGGCGATCGGCGGTAACATCGTTTTGCTGAGACTTTCTTCCGGGTTTTGCAAAGCCCAAACCTGAAACTCGTTCAGTGCCGGGTTCATCAGCGATGAGAAAATAGTATCTAAATTTAGGTTCATCATAATTCCTCCGAGAATCCCTCGCCATAACCCGCTTTGCATTTAGCAGCAAGAGGGTATTGAGCAGTAATATAGCGGGATTGAATACCCGCTTCATTGCCAAAATCAGTAAGTATAACTATAGCCATTTTTTTTTGTGCACGCAGTGGCAATATAGAGATAGTTTTACTGAATATGTCTGCGTCTAAGTCTAGCCTTTTTCCGGAGATTGAGTGGAATTTATAACGATTCCTGGTAAGTAGATCTACTTTCTACATCTAAAGTATTAGGCTCTATCTCTGAGAGTCGCAGATAAACCGTAGTTATGTGCGACTACTTGCTATTAAATTTAGCCCAAATCGGCGACATTAATTAGACTGGACGACACCCCATTGAGAGATGCTAAAATTTCTCCGGTTGTTGACAAACGGATGAAAGTTGCACTGTTTTCTTGAGTAATTGACAGTTGGGAGAAAGTAAGATTGTTGCCTAGGGAAAGCAAATCTTTACCGTCTTCAAAATCCAAGATAATATCGATACCCGAATTGCTAGAGAGCAAGAAGCGATCGTTGCCATCACCTCCTGTCAAACTATCATTTCCCAAACCGCCATCCAACAAATCATCACCGTTACCTCCCAGCAAAATGTCATTACCATCGCCGCCGTTCAAAATGTCAGCACCCCGGTTGCCAAACAAGACATCCTCACCGCTACTTCCAAGCAAAGTATCGCTACTTTTGCCGCCGAAAAGACTGTCATTTCCGAGGCTGCCGTCGAGGGAATCATTTCCTAAATCGCCGTACATCCGATCGTTGCCATCAAAACCGCTGAGGCTATCATTTCCCTGTTTACCGCTGATGGTATCGTTGCTGCGATCGCCTGCAAGGAAATCGTCACCATCAGTACCGATAATTGGTGTTGGCGTAACTGCCTCTGCGATCGTGCCGAGTTTAGCAAGCCAAATATCATTACCGCCGGCATTGGGACCTCCCAAAGCACCCTTAGTTTCTCCGGTCAAATAGACATTGCCAGCGCGATCGAGTTCTAAGTTTAAGGGATAATCAGATTCCGCAGTCCCGAATTGCTGGAGCCACAACCGATTGCCATTGCTGTCGTACTTAGTTGCCCAAATATCTCGATCGCCTGCATTAGGACTTCCCAAAGCGCCTTTGGTTTCTCCCGTCAGGTAGAGATTGCCAGCGCTATCCACTACTAAGTTTGAGGGAGAATCATCTTCACGACTCCCGAATTGCTGGAGCCACAACCGATCGCCATTGCTGTCGTACTTAGCTGCCCAAATATCTTCACTGCCGGCATTGGAGCCTCCCAAAGCACCCTTGGTTGTTCCTGTCAGGTAGATATTGCCAGCCAGATCGAGTTTTAAGTCAAAGGGCTCGTCAGATTCGGCAGTCCCGAATTGTTTCAGCCACAACCGATTGCCATTGCTGTCGTACTTAGTTGCCCAAATATCTTGACTGCTGTTATTGGTGTCTCCCAAAGCGCCGTCGGCTGTTCCCGTCAAGTAGAGATTGCCAGCGTTATCCAATACTAAGTCAGAGAGCAATGTTGCTACATTGGAGTCAGACGGAGAAGGAATAGTCCCCAATTGCTGGAGCCACAACTGATTGCCATTGCTGTCGTACTTAGTTGCCCAGGTGTTACTAACACTTGCTCCAATTACAAAGTTGCCACCGAAATTCTTAACATCTTTCCCCACCAGGTAGAGATTGCCACTGCTGTCAACCTTCATGCCATAGGGGAATGCCTCGCCAGTGCTAGGGCCAGGATCGGTATTGATACCCTTCGACCACAATCGGTTGCCACTGCCGTCAAACTTAGCTACCCAGGGTATTTGGGGACCTCCTGCTCGACCAAAAAATGAATCGCTCGATCCTGTTATTCCTGTCAGGTAGATATTGCCAGCATTATCCACTGCTATGCCGAATGGATACTCATCATATAGCGTGTAGTCGAACTGCTCGAACCACAACTGGTTGCCGGTGCTGTCATACTTAGCTACCCAAGCGTCGTATTCATCAACAAACCCCTGCGGTGAAGGGGTAGCATTAGTTCCTGCGAGGTAGACATTGCCCGCACTATCTACTGTCACTGTTCTCAAATATTGATGATTGGTTAACTGCTTGACCGACAACAACTGATTGCCACCGGTATCATATTTGGTTATCCAGGTATTGCTACTTGGATTTGTGCCACCTAAAAGGCCGTCGGCAGTTCCTATCAGATAGAGATTGCCTGCACTGTCAAATGCTGTGTCTCGGAGGCCATCCTCACCGGGTGTGCCAAATTGTTTGAGCCATTCAAAGTTAGGCGTCGATTGTGTCATAGTTGGTGTGGTTTCAGGGATTTTACCCGTGCAACAGCCGGGTAATGGGTAATACCAATCCGGGTTAGATATCCTACCTATTACCAGACATTAGATTGAGCCAAAGTTTGCGGCACCGATCGCACTGGCAGCCACCCCATTCAAAGAAGCTAAAATTTCTCCGGTTGCCACCAAGCGAATTAATGTTGCACCGCTGTTTTGAGTAATTGACAATTGCGAGAAAGTCAGCCCGTTACCCAAAACTAACAAGTCTTTACTAACTTCAAAGTCAGTAATAGTATCAGTACCGGAATTGGTAGATAGCAAGAATTTATCTAGCCCATTCCCTCCGGTCAAACTATCATTTCCCAAACCGCCATCCAACAAATCATCACCGCGATTGCCAAACAAGACATCATCACCGTTACCGCCAAGCAAAGTATCGTTAGCCTTGCCGCCGAAAAGAGTGTCATTCCCCACGCCAGAGTCCAGGGAATCATTGCCCCTCATGCCCATCAAAACATTATTGCTGCTGTCGCCAGTCAGGATATCGTCGCCGCTTGTACCGAGAATGCGATCGGGGGAATTGCTGCTCAAATCCGCGTCGCCGGTGACTACAGGAGTTGCAATCCCAGCAGGTAATATTACAGCTTGAATTCTGCTATCTAAAGCAGCACCAGTATTCTCAGTAACTACCTGGGAAATTGTCTTAGTTCCCGCACCAACTTCTTTGAAGTCTTGAGTGGTTGGGCCCAAAGCTACTTGTTGGACGCGGGCTACTGATTCAGGAATTGATGTTCCTGTTGGGTTGGAGACAGCGGTATCAATGCGCTGATTTGCTGTTGCCATTACTGTCGCAACTTGCGAGGTAATTGAGGTAACTTTTTGACTGTTGAAACTGGGGTCAATCTGCTGGATTTTCGCCGCTGATTGCTGAATTATTGGTTCTAAAGCGGCTGCGTTGCTGAGATTTAAAACAGTACCGGATTGAATTGGATTCGTAATTGAACTGACAACAGCCTTGACAAGATCCTTACTAGCTGCACTGGAAGCACCGTCGATCAAAGCGCTAGTTTGAGTGATGAAGTTTTGGACTTTCACCATTGCTGCCAAAGTTGCGATGCCCCCGGGTTGGTTCTTGTTGGTAGCGTCTATGGGGTCTAAGTTAATCAGGTCAACATCAGCAGGGAGGGAAAGAGAAGATTTGACGAGAGATTGCGCTGCTTCGGGTGCAACTCCTTTGTCGATTAAGTCGGCAACTAAGCTGGTTAAGAGGGTGACAACACTAGAATCTGGTGGTGCGGTGACAGGAGTTTCTAGGGGCAAACCAGTAGCAGTGTCAGTGCCTCCAGTAGCAACTAAATTACCTTCTGATGGGTCTATTTCTCCGTTTTTGTTGGTGTCGAAAGTCTCGAAGGAAATATCGAGATTATATTTACCGCTGGCATCGGTAATGGTGGATGGTTCGTTGCTATCTTTGATGCCGTTTTTGTTGGCATCTAAGAAGACAGTCGCCCCAGAAATGTAACCGTCGATGACCCTGCCATCTCCACTTTTTACTACGTGGACGATCTGGCTGGCACTCGCACCATAAGGGTCTGTTGCTGTTAAATTTGCGTAGAAGTCTTGCCAGTTGCTTGGGGGAGTTCCGGTGAACTTGATGCTGTTTGTGGCAGAGTTAAACGACAATCCAAGCCAACTGCTGTTCGGATTGCTCTGTAATGAGCTGCCGTCAGACCGGGTTAGCGTGTAGGTGAGTAGGTCGCCATCCGGGTCTGTGTAGACGTTAAGAAGGTCTTCATTGAGAGCAGTGTACCGACTTCCCAGGCGAATCTTCTCTTGTGGCGGGCGATTGCCAATAATACCTCCACCCAAAGCCAGCATATCGACGCGCTTGAAGTTTAACCCCGTTTTGGTAACGTTATCGTTTTCGTCGTCCCCGTCATTAATAGTGACGCCAGTTGATTTCAAAAGATTGGCAAATTCGCTTGGCGTTAGTCGGCGGCCTAAGTCTCGTTGCGCTAGCTGCTGTGCTAGAACGGCAATTCCAGCGATATGGGGTGCAGCTTGGCTGGTACCGTGCTGGGTGATTAAACCGCCTGTTGGGCCGGCACCTTTAATGGGCGCTCCAGGCGCAAAAACTGTTGTCAGAGTGCTGTGGCGCTGAGAGAACGGTGTGATGCGATCGCTAGCCGTGGTATTGGCGCGAGCGCCACTTCCATAGCTATAACCACCGGAGTTCGAGTCATACACAGCCCCGATCGAAAGGGAGTTCGGATCTGCCGATGGGTAACTCACGCCCTGAGCGCTGCCTTCGTTGAAGAAACTGTTGCCTGATGCCGAGACGACGATCACATTTCTCGCTGCCAACGCTGCTAGCTCATCGTTAAGGCCGTAGAGCGTTTGGGGAGTGTTGTAATTTCTGGTGTCTCCCAGCGACATATTGACACTGGCAATGTTGTATGTAGTGGCGTTGGCCACCACCCATTGTAAGGCTTGTTCTACATACGAGAAGTCACCGCCGCCACTATTTTTAAAGACTTTGAGATGGATAATATTGGCACCAGGTGCCATCCCCCTATAGATACTGTCTTGAGAGGTGGCAATACTAGAAACGTTCGATCCATGTCCGTCCACGTCACTAGCATTTGCGTCACCGTCAGCAAAATCGTAGTTATAGACGATGCGATCGGCAATGCCGTTAGAGTTACTATCCGGGCCAAAGAAAGGGTGGTTTAAATCAATGCCCGTATCTATGATTACTGTTGCCAAACCCCGACCATCAATTCCGGCAAAACCCGGTGCGGCGCGGAACTTATCCATGTTGATCAGCGGGCCGGATATATCCGTGGCAGGAGAGATACTTAAATTGTCTGTAGTGAGTATTTCTTCACTAGCTTTGTACGCTGGGAAATCAGAGCTAGTAGTGGTGATACCGTTCAGGCGAGGTGCGACAGACAGGTTTAAATTATAGGGCGTGCTAGCACCGCCAACTGATGAGACTAGAACGTAGTAGGTGCCGTGTTCTAAGGTGCGGTTAATTGACTCGGATGCAGTGCCAAAATTATTGGAACTGGCGATCTCATTTCCGCTAATGTCGAACAACTCAACTTTAGCATCTGCATTCAGTCCGCCCAGCGACAAGTTGAAGTCATTGCTAGCACCTAAGCTAAATTTGTAGTAATCATCGGTGTCGCTGCTGCTCACCGCGTCGCTGTAGCTTTTGAGACTAGAGGCTACACTGATTGCGCTTGCTGCACTTGCAGTGTTGCCAGCAGAGTCTAGTGCTGGGGGATTATTGCTGTCATTATCAACATTGGTAACGGCGACATCTGCTGCATTTAACCCGGAGTAATTGCTATCAGTGCTAACAGCAGGGGTTGTAAGAATGCTGTAATTCTTATCGCCGTCAGCAACACTGTCATTAACACCAGTTACCGTCACCCTCTGCGCTTGATTCCAATTAACAGAATTGAAGGTAATCGATTGTGGGGAAACTATTCCCTCTGCTGTATTGGAACTTCCTAAATCTATTTTGACATCCGCAGTAGGTTGGCTGTTGAGTTTGACATTAAATGTGGCTGTTTGCCCTGCTTCTGTCGTGGTTAATCCACTTGCAGGATTAACACTAATTCCAGCAGGTGTCGGTGTTGGGGTAGGAGTTGGGGTTGGAGTTGGAGGTGTTGGGGTTGGAGTTGGAGGTGTTGGAGTTGGAGGTGTTGGAGTTGGAGGTGTTGGAGGTGTTGGAGTTGGAGTTGGAGTTGGAGGTGTTGGAGTTGGAGGTGTTGGAGTTGGAGGTGTTGGGGTTGGAGGTGTTGGGGTTGGAGGTGTTGGGGTTGGAGGTGTTGGAGTTGGAGTTGGAGTTGGAGGTATTGGAGTTGGAGGTGTTGGAGTTGGAGGTGTTGGGGTTGGAGGTGTTGGGGTTGGAGGTGTTGGAGTTGGGGTTGGGGCAGTGTCGTTATCAGTAATGGCGACATTAACAGGAGAAATTGTGATGCTGTTATAATTAACATCGCTACTGGTAGCAGTATGGTCGATCGCCCCCGCATGATTTCCTTCCACAGCCGCATCGTCTGTAGCCGTTACTGTCACGGGTTTCGCAACATTCCAGTCAGTAGCGTCGAAGGTAATTGCACCGATCGCACTTATTTGATTTCCCGCATCAAAACTGATAGTAACTGGTGCAGTTGGCTGCGAATTTAACTTGAGTGTATAACTGACTGTGGCACCGCCTTCTGTAGCAGTTGTGCTCTCCGGTGAAATACTCACACCCGTCGTATCGTTATCAGCAATCGTGGCAGTCACGGGAGAAATCGTCAGGTTGTTATAATTAGTATCTGTACTGACAGACTGGTGAGCGATCGTGCCGCTGCGGGTTCCTTGCGCTATGCTGTCATCGATCGCCGTAACACTGACATTTTGCGCCACATTCCAATTATTCGGGGTGAAAGTAACAGGTGCGATCGCATTAATTTGACTCCCCGTGTCAAAATTAATCGTGACGTTTGCAGTAGGTGCGGTAGTCAGAATTACGCCGTAGCTATCCGTTACACCGCCTTCAGCAATAGCTGTCCCGCCTCCTGATTGGACAAGAGAAACACCGGGACTATCGTTATCAGTAATCGATGCTGTCACATTGGGAATGGCTTTGCCGTTATAATTTGCATCGGTACTCGTAACTGTGTGAGCGATCGTGCCGCTGTGGGTTCCTTGTGCTAAATTGTCGTCGATCGCAGTGACAGTGACTGTTTTCGCAACATTCCAGTTAGTGCTGTCAAAAGTAATAGGTGTGGCGATCGGATTAAGTTGATTGCCAGTATTGAAACTGATAGTAACCGGTGCCGTCGGTTGCGAAGTTAGCAGGATTTTGTAACTGCCATTTGCACCGCCTTCTGTAGCAGTTATGTTGGTAGGTGCAATGCTGAAACCGGCAGTATCGTTATCGGTAATGGCGACACTAACAGCCGGAATTGTGATGCTGTTATAGTTAGTATCGGTACTGGTAGCAGTATGGGCGATCGCACCTGCATGATTTCCTTCAACTGCATTGTCGTTAACCGCTTTCACCGTCACAGTTTGAGCGACATTCCAATTAGTAGCGGTAAAAGTAAGTGCGGTAATTGGTTGAATTTGACTGCCTGTAGCCAAGTTAATCGTAACAGGTGCAGTCGGTTGAGTATTTAATTTAACGCTATAACTTCCAGTTGCACCACCTTCCTTCGCACTCGTGTTAGTAGGAGTAATGGTAACGCCTGCGGTGTCGTTATCGGTAATATTAGCATTGACGGTATTGCCAGCAGTGCCATTAACGGTAAAACTTACACTCGCCCCGTTATAACGAGCATCGGTACTGATAGCAGTGTGAGCGATCGGGCCGCTGTGCGGCGAAGTTTCTGCTAGGCTATCATTAACTGCACTGACTGTCACCGTTTGCGGTAAAAACCAGTTAGTTGGAGTAAAACTAATACCAGCAATCGGTTGAATTTGAGTGCCTGTATTGAGTGCGATCGCCACATTTGCAGTAGGCTGATTAGTCAACACCACTGTATAAGTATCCGTCGTCCCGCTTTCTGCCACATTAGTGCTGCCGACCGACTCAACAATCTTTACCTGCGGCCCGCCAGGAATGATTTTAGTAATAAAAGCATCAGAAGCACCTCCCCCATTCGCCGCTTGCAAAGGAGTTGCTGTTGGGAAGTTAGTAGAAGCAGTACCTCCCACCAGATAAACTGCACCAGAAGTATCGACCGAAATACCACCACCGAAGTCGTTCCCGCTGCCGCCAAGATAAGTTGAATCAACTAAGGCAGAACCCGACGAATTTATTTTCGTGACAAAAGCATCTTGCCCGCCGCCGCTGACACTTTGAAGAGCATTCTTAGTCGGAAAATTAGTCGAAGTAGTGTTTCCCGTCACATAAGCATTACCCGCACTTTCTACAGTAATGCGATCGCCATTCTCCTCTCCGCTACCGCCCAAATAAGTTGAATAAATCAAAGAGTTATTAGGACTTATCTTCGTGACAAAAGCATCTTTAGCGCCACCGGCATTAGCAGCTTGAATTGGACTAACTGTAGGAAAATCAATTGATGTGGTATATCCCACAACATAGGCATTTCCAGAACTATCTACAGCGATATCATTACCTTTATCTTCACCGCTGCCACCTAAATAAGTGGAATAAGTAAGTGCGCCATTGGCGTTAAATCTACTGACATAAGCTTCAAAACCGCCTGGAAGTGTATCATTAGCTGAGTTCAGCGGGAAGTTAGTAGAATCGGTATTTCCGGTAACCCAGACATTACCAGAATTGTCTAGTGCAATGGCTTTAGCATCATCGATACCGCTACCGCCCAAGTAGGTAGAGTAAACTAAAGCACTGCCGGTTGGATTAACTTTAGCAAGAAACCCATCCAGTCCTCCTCCGTAATTAAACTGGGAGGCAGTGTCAGTAGTGGGGAAACCGCCGTATGTCGGCCCGACAACATAAGCATTACCGTTACTGTCTACTTTAATGCCGTTGCCGAGACTACTCCCGCTAGCGCCGAAAAAAGTACCACCAATCGCGCTACTGCCTAAAAAAGTAGAATAAACTAACGAATTTCCTGCTGCATTGAGTTTAGTTACAGCAGCACTCGTAGTATCTGCTGTAGGTTTAAAAGAACCCGCTGTAGTTGGATAACCCTGATTGACTGGTCCGGTTAAATAAGCATTTCCTTGACTGTCTACGGCAATGTCAAAACCTTCATCATTGTTAGGGCCGCCAATAAATGTAGAGTAAACTAAGGCAGTTCCTTCGGGGTTAATTTTCGTAACCAAGATATCAGATTGACCTCCTGGGATAGTTTGGTATGCACCAGGAGTAGTCGGAAAATTGTTAAAAGTAGTGCCAATAATGTAAGCCGCACCTGTGCTATCTACGGTTATGCGGTTGGCGGTGTCATAGCCGCTGCCGCCTAGGTAAGTGGAGTAAGCTAAAACCGGGTCAATAACTAGGGGTTGAGTGGGGTCAAAATATCCCAAACTAAAATTAACTTGACCGTTTCCTAATAAATTGTAAGCTGCGGGAACATTCACCCGCTGTCCGTTGATATCTTGATAAACTATAGGTGCGTTATCAATTAATTCGCCTAGCGGTGTTTCTAAGATCAGTGCTCCGTCGTCGCGCAAACGAATGTTGTTAACACCGCTATAGTTCATCTTAATTTGACTCGGATCGGCAAAAGGTGCAACTAGAAACTCGCTCTTAAGTTGTCCTTCTGTGCCTTGGAAAACGCGGTCAATTCCTTGATAGACGTTTTGATAAACAACGCCGTTAAAAGTAGGCACATTAGTCTGCCATTGACTGGAATCCTCGCCTAACAGAAAGTTAGCAACTCCCGGCAATTTTTCCAGCCCGGAAATTGTGGGATTCGGGTTGCTGTTGGCTAAGCTGCTGCGGACAGTAGCAGAATTTGTTGCTTGGTTCCCCGGTTCATTGGGTTGCTGGAAAGCGGTAAAGGTGATTTCGTTTGGAGTGAAATAGATGCTGTGACCGGCACCTTTCACCTGGAATTTCACATTCGGGTCTGTTTGTCCAGCATTTGCAATAAAACTTAAGGGAATTTGACCGTAAGATGCCTGTTGATTTTGAGAGCTCATAGCTGGTACCCCTGGTTTATGTTATGCGACTAAGTATATACAAGTACGAGCTCTGCTTTATTGTAAATTCTTGCGGAAAACTTGTTAAACATACAATTTTCTTGCGAAATTTTACCTAATTTTATGAATAATTGTAACAACGCTGACGAATTCGATCAGTAAGTGTGACATTCTACGGGTTTGATGAGTAAGTGCGACAGTCCGCCTGGGGTTAAAAACCCCTGTCTCATAGCGAAAGTCCTCTCAAAGAGGACTGGTATTGATGATAATTTAATTGCATTTGCCAGTCGGTTTCAACCGACTTTCGCTATGAGACGGGGAATTAATTCCCCGGCGGACTTGTGGGTGAATGCAAAAACTCAAGAATGCCAAAAACTTTGGGTAAGTCCGAGAGTCCGACAGTCCGCCTGGGGTTTTTAACCCCTGCCAGACTGCGGCTGTTACCTTTATTAAAGTCGATCGCGATATTTCTTAGGAGTCAAACCGACAAGTTTGCAGAAAGTTTTACTAAAGTGACTTTGGTCGTGAAACCCGACTTGCTGCGATATATAGATTATTGATAAATCTTGCCTTTTCAATAACTGTTTGGCTTTCTCAATCCGGCACTGAATCACGTACTGATGGGGCGCGACTCCAATTGATTGTTTAAACAAACGACCGAAATAATAAGGACTCATTTGCACTAAATTAGCAAGTTCATTTAAGTGCAAATCTCTGTGTATGTACTCATTTATGTAGTTAATAACTATTTGTAATTTGTGAGGATCAAGACCGCCTTCAAAATCTCGCATCTTGGTTTTTTGTGCACAATAGCGGTGCCGTATATGAAGTGAAAGCGCGTTTTTCAGTGCATCGACATAAAGAGTAGCGTTTAATCCACCTGATGCGAGTTCGGTTTTGAGGGCCCAAGCAATTCCGATAATCAACGGATCGCGGATTTTCCAGTGCGGTATAATTTCAATCTGATTGGAATTTGTCGATTCGCAAACTGTATTGTCGAAATCGGTAGGTTCAAGTGCGATCGCCATAAATTCATGTTCTTCGACTGCATGTGACTGAAAATCAGTACCAGCAGCAGCGATGAACATCTCTCCACTTTGGCACGGTTCGCTACCGTAGTGTTTCCCGTTCAGTCCTATTCCCCCGATAGCTGAAGAGAATATTATGCCAATGCTGTGTTGTTGGAGATAGTGTTCGGGAGATTGGTTTGGCGGCTGACGATGATATTCGACATGAATTCCCTCCCAATTTGCGCCGTGACAAAGGATTGAGGTATTCGGCAGAATCGATTTCATCGCGTCTGTCTCAGCAAAATCAAGAATTATTGCTTTCTCTGGGGACATCGCTTGCACCTGAGACAGTTGCTATTATTATATAGTTCTGAAGTTCTCCCAGTTATACAAAAGATACATAGGACTTACGCTACATATTCTGGGTCTGTTTGTCCAGCCTTCGCAATAAAAATTAATGGAATTCGACCCTAGGGTGGTGGAGGGTCGATCGATAATCGGCACTTTCATACCAGCCGTTGTGCCTACAATTAATTACCGATAATTATTAAATTATAGAGCGATAAATATAAAATCTAAAATCCCTAATCCCAAATCTAAAATCTAAAATCTAAAATCTAAAATCAATTGACGCCCGCTAAAGTTTCCCACCAGTACAAAAGCACTTTACAGGAAACCCGCAGGCGTCAAAATCAAGCAAACTTAAATCTTAGAAAAGACCCAGTGTGAAAGATTTGTCGATCGGGAAAATAGCACCAATACCCAACCACAGAGTTACCGCAGTTCCAAACAGGAAAACAGTAGTAGCAACAGGGCGGCGGAACGGATTTTGGAACTTGTTAACATTCTCGATGAACGGAATCAAAATCAAGCCAAGGGGAACACCGGCCATGCAAGCAATACCCAACAATTTGTTAGGCAAAACGCGCAGGATTTGGAACACAGGCCACAAATACCATTCCGGCAGAATTTCCAGCGGAGTAGCAAAAGGATTAGCAGGTTCGCCAACCAAAGCTGGGTCTAGTACGGCCAAACCCACGCACAGAGAAATCGTTCCCATGATTACTATAGGGAAAACGTAGAGCAAGTCATTAGGCCAAGCTGGTTCGCCGTAATAGTTGTGACCCATGCCCTTAGCGAGCTTAGCGCGGAGGTCTGGATCGCTCAAATCTGGTTTTTTGAGAATAGACATAGTGAGAGTGTTCTCCTTTTAGTTTTACCCGGGCCTGGGATTCCGCTGTATTCGTTAGTTTGAATCAGCGGCGCGATCGCAGGAAGTATTAGCCGTAAATAAATATCATGAGTGATGAATTCTGAATTTTCAACTCACAATTGGGCGGGGGGGCAAAAAATACCGCCCCCACAACTCAAAATTTACAACGGGCCAGAGATACCTTGCTTGCGAATCATCAAGAAGTGAGCCAGCATGAAGACTGCAATCAGCCAAGGCAACACAAAAGTGTGCAAGCTGTAGTAGCGAGTCAAAGTGCCTTGACCGACGCTGACACCGCCGCGCAGCAGTTCAACCATTAAAGAACCGACAAACGGGATAGCTTCGGGGACGCCGGAAACGATTTTAACCGCCCAGTAACCGATTTGATCCCAAGGCAGCGAATAGCCGGTCACGCCGAAAGAAACAGTGATGACTGCCAAGATTACTCCTGTCACCCAGGTTAATTCGCGGGGCTTTTTGAAGCCGCCTGTCAGATAAACCCGGAAGATGTGCAAAATCATCATCAGCACCATCATGCTGGCAGACCAGCGGTGGATGGAGCGGATCAGCCAGCCGAAGTTGACTTCAGTCATCAGGTATTGCACTGAAGAAAAAGCTTCTGCTACCGTGGGACGGTAATAGAAAGTCATGGCGAAGCCGGTGGCAAACTGGATCAGAAAGCAAACCAGAGTAATTCCGCCCAAGCAGTAGAAAATATTGACGTGCGGGGGTACGTACTTCGTAGTGATGTCGTCGGCGAGCGCCTGAATTTCCAGGCGTTCCTCAAACCACTGGTAGGTTTTTGAGTCGGTGATTTGTTTAGAAAACATGGAGCCAGAATTCCTAAAAGAATATTGCTGTGGTTGAGGTTCAGGGCAGCAGCCACAAGGTTTTTTGTCGCCCCGCGCCGAGCAGCTTGCTTTTACTAGCAAATGCCTGAGGCTATTTTTTTAATTTGGAGCTGACGAAAGGAACTCTATTGTGCGATCGCCTGCAAGCCCTGGGAAACTAAGCGGTGGCTTGTCCCTACTCGCTGGCGTTGCCCGATCGAATTCCAGACTGTGATAAAAAATGTAACATAATTGCCGTGCAATTTTCACGCGCGCGATCGCTTTTTGGACACTTAAAAGGCTTTTTTCGGAATCTCAACATTCGCCCAAGCTGGTATGCGTGGAAGGCTGAGCTGCAGCAAGCAGTCCGAGCCGGAAACAGGTTTGCCGGGAGAGCCCAAATTTCATCTCGATCGTAAAACTTTACCTTTTGGCCGCAAACGCCCTCATTGTCGATCGAGTAGCCCGATCCGGTTCGACACTCCAATCGAATCTTGTTTTGTAGTCAGGACTTCAGTTCTTACTAACAAAATATGCTGGCTGCAACCTGCGTATTTCCGTAAAAAAAGCCGGTGATTGCCCCCATCCGTAAGTCCTATCACAATTGAAAAGAAAGCAAACTTTCCACAAAAACTGGCAGTATTGGCGAGAAAGGAGTGGGAAGCGGCGGTATCGGGAAGGGAATTTCAGGAAGAGACGGGAAGGATGGAAAGTCTCGCGATGGCGGTGTAAACCCAGTCGAAACGATCGCGCAATCTGATAGGCTCACATCTGTAACATTTTTAACGTCGGCGATTAAATCCGAGCCGACCAATATCCGAGTTCCCCGTCTCGTACCGTCATCATAAGATTCAAAGCGATAAAAGAAGAAGCGAGAACCGTCACGATCTTGTACGAAGCCAACAACTTGAATTTTGTCACCTTCGCCCCGGTTAAAATCGTCAATAACGGCATAGGCGGTATCACCGCTATAGAATAGGTAAGGGCGGATATTTAATGAACCGAGAACAAATATGTCAGCACCACTTTGCCCGATTAAATAATCGATTTGTGCTACTGTTGAGGAAAAGCCGTAACCCGATATGATGTCATTACCTGGCCCGCCAATCAGGGTGTCATTGCCCTGATTTCCCTCAAGCAAATCGTCTCCTGTATTGGCGTTAATGTAGTCATTATCTAAGTCACCTATTACAGTGTCGTTCCCACTTTCTCCAAACAGGCGATCGTTACCTTTGCCACCCATTAAAAAGTCGTTGTTGCTGCCACCAAACAAGCGATCGTCTCCATCTCCTCCGATCGCCGTATCATTGCCTTGACCGCCGTTAAGACAGTCATTGCCAGCCCATCCCAAGATACTGTCGTTATTGTCTTCTCCTCTGATTAAATCCGCGCCTTCACCACCCTCAAGAAGATCGTTCCCGGCACCTCCTTCAAGTTTGTCATTGCCTTCGCCACCGCTGAGACTGTCGTTACCAAAGTAGCCCAAAAGGCGATCGTTACCGACTCCACCTGCCAGACTATCATTTCCTTCTCCGCCATCTAAAGTGTCATTACCACCCAAACCAGATAGAGTATCATTGCCTGCCAGCCCACACAGGGAATCATCGCCAATTTCACCTGCTAGTAAATTATCGAGATTGTCACCGCATATAACTACCATAAATTTGTCCTCCTGAAAACTATTTCACAACAGTCGCTCAATTTTAGATTTTAGATTTTAGATTTTAGATTTTTACCCTCCCCGCAATTTCAAATTTTGAATTTTGGATTTTGTAATGACTTTAGTTATGATTGACCTTTTGTACTGGGGGGGTGACAAAGAGGTTTAGGAGATAGACCGAATAAGGGTTGCAGCCCGTATACCCTGTTGATAAAAGCGACGTTTATTGGGAGTTAACTTCATTAAGTCTTGAATTTCTAATGAATGCCGATCGAGATAATTAACCCACTGCTCTCCATCGAAGCCAACGCCAAATGTACTCCGTCTTCGGTATTTTTTTGTAGCTTGGGAGCGGCGATATACATATTTTTGTACCTGCTTTTTTTGAATTTCAGTCCCTTGAAATATGGCACAAGTATAGGCGAGCGCCATTAATAGAATCATCTTAATCAGTCGTTCTCCTCTTAGACCACTGCCTTCTAGATTAAGTAGTTAAGCAAAATTAATTACATAATTTTCTCCAAATTCTTTAAGTATTTTTTCCACACATGAAACAAGAGCTGGCCAGCTAGAATAGGCATTTATTTCGATCCATTCATATTTAATAAACCGCCACAGAATCTCAATTAAATTCAATTCGGGTGAATAAGGCGGTAGTTCAAAGATATGTAGACCGCGTTCTTTCCATTCTTCAAGTCGGTCGTAGATGAAATCGCTAGTATGAATAGAAGCTCGATCGACTACAATAAATGTTGGTCGTTCGACCACAGGAAAAAAACTATCTATACAGGCAGAAACTACATCAGAATTGATAGTTTGAGTCGAGATATAGGCGTTAAGATTATTTTTTATATTCATGATTCCCAAGACGTTTAAACGCTGACTACGCAGACTCTTGAGCGATAAACATTCACCGATATTTTGCCAAGCATAAGGAACAGAAGGAATCAGACAAAATCCTGTTTCATCTAAATAGTATAAATCTATCTCACCTATATCTTCGAGTCGTTGTAATTCTGATAGTTGTGCTTGTTTTTCCTTGTATTCTATTGGGTCTGGCTCTCCTCCAACACCTCGACGCATCCGGTGCCAACTCATGGAAAATGATTTAAGTATTCTCTTAATTGTTTCCGTGCTTATAGTAATATCCCATTCTTGTTGGATTTTTTGTACTGCTTGCTTTAATTGTCTTGGCTCGGATTTTACCCAGTCTCTTATTTGAGCTAATTGTGTACAATCAAATGTTTGTTTTCTACCGCGACCTGGCTTATTATATAGTCCGAGCATTCCCTCGGACTCCCATCGATTCAACCAGTTATACATAGTCTTATGACTAATTTTAAATATTTTCTTCAAGTCTTTATTTTTGACACCTTGCGAAACCAAGAGCAAAAAATGTGCTCTTTGACGCACTTGATGATGTCTACTTTCACGATAAATTCGGATTAGTAATTTAAATGAAAGTGGATTAACATCTCTAAGTAAAAACATACACAATATCTCTCCGCACAACTCAATAGTCTTATTGTATCATAATGTTTGTTTGTGTAATTAATTTTGCTTAACTACTTATAACCTCCCTTCTTGCAATCTCGGAACATTTCTTCAATTCCCATTCGCTGTTTATAAGCGGAGAGCGCCAATGG
>NZ_JAUBTB010000075.1:0-35391 GCF_036704965.1 Microcoleus sp. F10-B2
TAATATCCCGGCCGGGCGGGTTTTTGAGATTGGAGATTGTTGGCAGATATTGGCAGGTTTACCCGCCCCTACCTGATTTCGGGCGAAGCGAAGCGGAGGGAATCGACCGGACTAGATATAAAAGATAAAAGGACGATCGCCCGGGCGATCGTCCTTTTATTTGCTGCACGTACTATCAGCTTTTAGGCTTGTCTGAATCCGACACTATTTGCGGTTGTTGAGCCATTTAGCAGCAACTATTCCCAAAATAGCCGCAACAACTGGATTTCCCAAAAACTTCATCAAACTCGGCTGTTCGGCCAGCACTTCTCGGAAAATATCCGGATGATTGTGATAAGTAAACGAGGCCAACTTGGTAACATCGTCAGCATTCATGCGGCTGGCGTGGTGGGTAGAAAGTCCTAGCTGCTTTTCCAATTGGCGATCGTTCAATCCTCTCTTGCCCAAATGCTTGAAGAATTCCCGCGCCACGTCGTCGAGTTCGTTTGGCTTAATTTGGGCGATCGCCTTTTGCAATTCCGGTTCCAACTGCGCCGGCGGGAGGGAGTCGTGATTCAGAGAACGCCCGAATAATTGTTTGCGCTGATCGGGCGAAGTTCTCTGAGCAAAATCGTCAAAGTTTTCGTAATCTTCACCGGTTGTCTCCGGCATCATTTCTCGATTTCCCTGGGCCAAATCGCTCATGATTTGACGCTTGTAACTATCGCTGCTACTCATGGTAAATCTCTTCCTATCTACACAACAGTTCTGTCTCTACTTGAGATAACTTCGCATTCAAAAAACTGCCGAATATTAAACCGCCGCGCCGCTATCATTAAAGCTGGCTAACCAGGTCAAGACTTGTATTCAATTTGATTTGATTGCTGGTCGTACTTAGCCGTCAAAATCAGTTTTTTGTCAGGAGCATACACCAAAACACTTACATCCTGATTTGGGAAATTGCGGTGAAAACCTTGTGCTAAAGATTTGGCTAAATCTTTCACTTCTGTAGGGCGGACTTGCGGGGTAATTACAACTCCCAATTTGTTATTGTCGCGCACGTAAGCATCCTGAACCAGACCCTTAGCAGTCTTTGTTACCCATTGACCAAAATCTTGACCTGCGGCAGTATTGCCACGTTCTAGCTGCGCGTAATAACCCTGACTGCCACCAATTGCTACAGGTACATCAGTCGGTTTTTGGGCTGAAACGCTGGGCGCGCAGGCAGTAGTAACTGCCAGCATTAATACCAAAAGTACGCCCGCAATTATTTTGCGACTCTGCTGCAATAAACTCACCTTTTTTCCTCCGTTCCTAAAACATTTGGAATACTTGAAAGGGTCAGGTTGCTCGACCCTTTCAATTAGTATTAGGCTCAGTCTAGTTTCTTTTTGAGCTCATCTTTTACATCTTCGATCGCGTGACCAGCTTGAGCTTTTGCCTGCTTGGCTTTGCCTTCTGCTTTATCCTTCGGGTCGCCAGTAACATTGCCTAGGGCTTCTTGAGCTGCGCCTGCGATGTTGTTGCCGGTTGCCTTTGCTCTATCTTCAATGCTCATGAGTTTCTCCCGATCTGTATTTAATCAGACATTTTTTACTTAACAAAATCATCATAGGTAACTAGGAGCTGCGTTGCACTCTACCTCTAGGAAGAAAGAATGAAGAAAAAAAGAAGATGGAAGATGGAAAAGTTATTTTTCAGTCTGGGACAGACTGCCACTTTCATACTTACCAGTTGTTTTTACCGTTTCTGCTGGCTGCAATGAAGTATTTATGTGAAAAAACTGGTGGACGATCGCCCGTGCGTCCCAGACAGTTTTTTTAAACCAAAAATAATTTAAAATTATAAATTTTTTATTTAATTATGCTTTCTACCTTCTGCCTTCAAAAAGCGGGTGTGGGCAAGACCGCATCTTACCCCCACCCTAAAAAAAATCGTATTAGTTTTAATCAACCTTCTGATGACATTCTGTATCTATTTTGTGCTGAAGTTCTTCTTTTAACTGTTCCACAGCGCGCATAGTTTGAGCATCTTTTTGTTTGTGATCACCGAGGGCTTTTTCTGTTTCCTCGCCCAGCAATGTTTCCTTTGATTTTGGTAGCGTTACTTGAGTAGCGCTGCCAGTGTGGGTCGCCTTTTCTTCAATACTCATTTTTCTTGACCCTATTGTTGGTAAAAGTTATTTTTAACAAGGCTAGTTACAACTTAACCTTATATTTAAGATAACGCTAATTACGAAGCCTTTCCTCTGCCTGAAGATAGATAGGGACTGGGTAATAGTTTGTAACATTAAACTAAGAGAAATTAGGGAGACTTCAATCTGCCGGAAGAAAGATATGGGAAAGGGATGAGTGCGTGAGTGTGTGAAATTCTTGATGACTCACAAGGCTATCCCGTGAATGAGTTGGGGAGAGAGGAGGAGCGGGGAGGGCGGGGGATGGGGAGAATTTTTCTGCCGCGATCGCATTAAGTGGCAAATGTTGTTGGATGAGGCTCTTTCGACATCCGTAAAATATGAAGAGAGAAATAGGCGACAGTTTAGTGCAGACTTAAGTCTATGCTGAGAATTTGACCGTTAAAATCAACAGGGTGCACCGATTCCCAAGTTTGGTGGCGTTCGGGTTAAATAATCTGCTAAACAAGAGTTAGCCTCAAGGCTAAGTTTCTGCTGAATCGAAGAAAAATTTCTGTTATTAGTAATAAACTATCTAAAACCTTATGGGAGCAACGAGCAGTAACCCCCTCGAAGCAGCCGGCCCGACTCGTGAGCCGATCGAAATAGGCGTGTTGCATTCGCTGACGGGCACGATGTCCATCAGCGAAATTTCTGTTAAAGACGCGACGCTGTTGGCTGTTGAAGAAATTAATGCAGCGGGAGGGGTGCTCGGACGCCCCTTGGCAGCGGTTATAGAAGATGGAGCCAGCGATTTGCAGACTTTTGCTCAAAAAGCTAAGCAATTGCTTCTAGAAGCGCAGGTGGCGGTGGTATTTGGCTGTTGGACTTCGGCGAGCCGCAAGGCTGTACTGCCGGTTTTTGAGCACGGCAGAGGGTTGCTGTTCTATCCGGTGCAGTATGAAGGGCTAGAACAGTCTCCGAATATTTTCTACACTGGTGCTGCCCCGAACCAACAGATTGTGCCTGGGGTGAATTACTTGCTGGCACAGGGGAAGCGGAAAATTTTCCTGTTGGGTTCGGACTATATCTTTCCCCGGACGGCAAATCGGATTGTGAAAGCTCAACTGGCGGCACTGGGGGGAGAGTTGGCGGGGGAAGTGTATCTGCCGCTGGGTTCTAGGGAAGTGGGCGAGGCGATCGCACATATTTTAGCAGTGAAACCGGATGCTATTCTCAACACTCTCAACGGTGACAGCAATGTGGCTTTTTTCCACAAGCTGCGGGAAGCTGGCTTGAAACCGGAGGATTTGCCGGTGATGTCGGTCAGCATAGCAGAAGAGGAAGTGCGGGCGATCGGGCCGTCCAATATTGCCGGACATTTGGTGGTTTGGAACTATTTTCAAACGGTAGATACACCTGAAAATCGTAAATTTGTCCAGGCTTATAAGGCCCGATACGGGGAAAATCGAGTCACGGATGACCCGATCGAAGCGGCTTATTTGGGGGTTTACTTGTGGAAGCAAGCAGTAGAAAAAGCTGGTTCGACAGATGTGGTTAAAGTCAGGGCGGCAGCTAAAAATATCGAGTTTGCAGCCCCGTCGGGCAAGGTAAAAATAGATGCCCAAACGCAGCATATCTGGAAAACAGTGCGGATTGGTAAGGTGAGGTTGGACGGTCAAATTGAGGAGATTTGGAATTCCGGCGCATCGGTTCGGCCAGATCCTTTTCTCAAGGGCTATCCTTGGGCGGCGGCACTTGCTCCGAGGCCGATTTCTCTGGGAACTCGGGCGTCTTTGAGCGGGCTGTTTGTCACCTTGGTGCTGATAACTTGGATGGCGGTGGGAGTCGGGTGGATGGGTTCTGTGGAGATGAAGAACTATTTGCTGACAATAGAGGCTGCCTCACATCCGGGGGCAGGGATTTCTGAGGCAGCAATGGCGGTGCTGGTGCAGCAAACTCTCTTTGTGGCGAGCCGCACTCAGCACTGGCTGCTGGCAGCTTTGGGTTTGAGTTTGATCGCGGGGATAGTGGCTTTTGTGTCGGTGTCGGCAATTATTCGGAATCTCGGCTTGCTGCGGGAAACTGCCGAACAGATGGCTAGCGGTGATTTGACGGCTCGATCGCCTGTGGTTTCTAATGACGCGATCGGGGTGCTATCTTCTACTCTCAATACAATGGCTCAGCAAATTAGCAGTTTGCTCAACGGTTTGGAAGTGCGGCAGCGGCAGCTAGAGGAACGATCGCGCGAATTGGAAGTTGCTAAGAACGCTGCCGAAGCTGCTAACCGGGCGAAAAGCACTTTTTTGGCAAATATGACTCACGAGTTGCGGACGCCCTTGAATGCGATTATTGGGTACAGCGAGCTGCTGCAAGAAGAGGCTGTGGAACTCGGCGAAGAAGAGTTTGTGATGGATTTGGCAAGCATTAATATGGCAGGCAAGCAGTTGCTCACCATTATTAGTGACATCCTGGATATTTCTAAAATTGAAGCAGGAAAGGTGACTCTTTTTTTGGAGACTTTTGAGGTGTGGAATTTGATCGAGGAGGTTGTCACTACTGTTCAACCCCAGCTAGGGAAAAATGGCAATACTTTGATTGTCAATTGCGATCGCAATATTGGCACGATCTACTCCGATTTGTCAAAGCTGCGGCAAGCGCTGTTAAATTTGGCGAGCAATGCTGCTAAGTTTACCGATCGAGGCAAAATTACGATTAATGTTTGGAAAGAAGAAGAGGAGGTTTTGCCGATCGGCAATTCCGAAGAACTCTCGGCAGCTTTTTCTCGGTGTCAACAGCCTGCGATCGTCTTTCAAGTAACCGATACCGGCATCGGCATGACTGAGGATCAGGTGTCGAGGCTGTTCGCAGCTTTCGCTCAAGCCGACGATTCGACTACCCGCAGGTATGGCGGCACCGGTTTGGGGCTGACAATTAGCCGGAAGTTTTGCCAGATGATGGGCGGGGATATTACGGTTGAGAGCGAGTTTGGCTGCGGTTCTAGTTTTACGATCCGGTTGCCGATTGCGGTTACAAGCCCGAAAGAAGCGCCGGACGATCGAGAAATCGCAGAAATGCAGCCGAAGCCTTCCGAGGAGTTAGATACGAGTGTAGGGGCGACTGAAGCGAAGCAAAAAGCAGTGCGATCGCAACCGCTGGATCTGCCGGATGCTGCTACTGTGCTGGTGATTGACGACGATCCAGACGCGCGGGATTTGATGACCCGCTGCTTGTCGAAACAGGGATTTCGGGTGCGATCGTCGGCTAGCGGTCAAGGGGGGCTTCTGTTGGCTAAGGAGTTGCTGCCCGACGCGATTATTCTGGACGTGATGATGCCGAGTATGGACGGCTGGGCAGTGCTGTCTGCGCTGAAAGCCGATCGAGATTTGGTTGATATTCCAGTGATTATGATAACTTTTTTGGACGACCAAAATCAGGGGTTGGAATTGGGAGCGGCGGAGTATTTGAGGAAGCCTGTGGATTACAAGCGCTTTGCTGCTTTATTGAGTAAATATCAGAGTCTGAGGAAGTAGTTATCAGTCATATCTATTCTGGTGGCACGAGCAAGATATTGTTAACTGTTAACTGTTGGCTGTTGACTAAAATTATGCTTTCGGAACTGACTGTTTAGACATTTAAACAATACCGATGCAACCGGAAACGATATCAGTAGTCATTAGCCCTTGAACTCGGAAATGTGAAAGATGGACTCTTAAATGTTGTGAACTATTAACAGTTATATTAACCGCGAAGACGCTGAGGACGTTTTTAATTTTTGAAATTCTTGCTGGGATATTTTTCTGCGGAAGGTCTTCTGCTATAACTGTTACGACTTACCAAAAATATTTTAATTAATATTTAATCGCTATCCTGCCAACGGCTCAGATACTCTTGGGCGTTGCTGACTCACGGTATGAAAATAGATCGGGATCGCGAATTAAATAATTTACACTCTTGAAAGTGGGGTGGGCTCTCGTAGCCCGCCCTTTCTGGACGGGCGGGATGGGCCCATCCCACAAGAACATCACGCATTGTAAGTTATTTAATTCTCATTCCTAAGTTGGAAATTCCGAAGATGTTCTGACGCGCTTGTTTCATTTTGTGCAGATTGAGTCGTTCATACCATAAATCAGGAACGCCACTCAGGCGTTAGTTGGGGCATTGTTCCAGTGAAGGTAGGTTACGAGGGTCGTGAGCCTGCATCGCTCGCCACAGTTGCATCGGGTGCTGCCGATTCTAGCTCTGGTGGCAGATGATTGGTAATGAAGGAACTCCAATGAGCTATCCCACCTGAATCAAATTCCATCTGCAAAATTGACGCATTCGGTACTCTAAATCCTCGCGAAAATCCCAAAAGCCGAGTCATCGCAACGGCATCAATTACCGTTGGGTTAGCCAAAATCTGCCACAGCATTGCTTTGATAAAAAATCCATGTGAAAAGACAACTACAAAACCGGATTGTTGTTGTAAATGGTTTAGGAAAGTTCGGACTCGTTCCATCAGTTGAACCAACGATTCGGCGTTGGTTCCATCGACATATTCAGGGTCGCAGCGGTCCCAGTAAGCTTTGCTCAAAGGTTTGCGATCCAGGGTTGTGGTTGGTTGGTCGAGCTGTAGGTCCAGATAGGTAAATTCCTGAACTTGCCAAACCTCAACGGGTGTATGTGGAAATTGTTCAATCAATGGTTGAGCAGTTAGTTGTGTCCTTAGATAAGGTGAAGTCACAATCAAGTCTGGAGTTTGTTTAACGGCGGTTGGAATACATCTTGATTGTCGATCGCCCAATTCACTTAAGGCATTTTCATGCGGTCCAATAGTTGCCAACCCTGCATTGGATTGACTTTGACCATGACGAATAATCCAGATAGACACGGTTTGATATTCCCTCTCCTTTAATGGGTAAAAATCACTTCGTGTTGAATCACGGTAGGAAAATAGATAAGTTGGAAATTCCGAAGATGTTCTGACTCGATTGTTTCATTTTTTCCAGATTGAGTCGTTCGTACCATAAATCAGCAACGCCGATTGTTAAAATTAGCCTGGTTAAATAAATCACTTTAGACGATTCAATTGCGCGCTCACCTTCGTCAATAACTTCTCTAAAAAAACTTGATTAGTCATTAGTTAACAGCCAAAAACTAATAACTAATGACCAATGACTAATTAATCTAAGAAGCCCATTAATGTCGAGCTATCGTCAATTTCGTTTGAGGCAATGGGGCGGTTTCCTCCCATTGTGGAGTAAACTTCATCAATGTGAAGAGTGCTGATTGCAATAGGGCGAGCACCGGACATACTGAACATTTCACTGACTTGCATGGCGCTGGAACCGATCGGGCGATTGCCGAGTGTGGCAACCACTTCAAAGTCGCTAGATTCGACCGGGCGATTGGCTACAATGCCGTAGGTTTCGCTGATGTGCAAGGTGCTAGTGCCGATCGGGCGGTTCCCCGAAATCGAGACGGTCTCGCTGATGGTAAAATCGTCTGGGCCGACGGGGCGGTTGTCATGCATGAGTTGCGGCCGATAAAGTTGGATTCCTGTTGCTTTGGCATCCGCGGGTGGTGTCGGTTGGCTTTTGGAACTGCCTTTGCCGCGGCGGGCGATCGCTTTGCCTTTGCCTGTACCTGTACTGCTCGTATCCATAATTCTTTTCCTCGCTTATTGCTGTTGATTGCTGGGTTCGGACAACTGCTTTTCTTGGCTTTCTGCTTTCTATTTGGGCCGATGATTAAAATAATATTACAAAGTCTAACTATTTTCTGAACGAATTGCAGAATATCTGCATTTTTGTTAAGATTTATGGGTAATAGCTACATTTTCCTATGGTAACTGCGGCAGCATCTTTTCAATTGCAAGCGCCCTTCCAGCCCACAGGCGACCAACCGCTAGCGATCGAGCAACTTGTCAAAGGCATCGAAGCGGGCGATCGATTTCAAACCTTACTCGGTGCCACAGGTACGGGCAAAACCTTCTCCATTGCCTCGGTGATTGAAAAAGTCGGCAGACCCACCTTAGTCCTAGCACACAACAAAACCCTAGCAGCTCAACTGTGCAACGAACTGCGTAATTTTTTCCCGAACAATGCAGTCGAATACTTTGTCAGTTATTACGACTACTACCAACCTGAAGCATACATCGCCGTCACCGATACTTTCATTGAGAAAACGGCAGCAATTAACGACGAGATCGATATGTTGCGGCACTCAGCCACGCGATCGCTCTTTGAACGTCGCGACGTGATTGTAGTTGCTTCAATTAGCTGCATCTACGGTTTGGGAATGCCCGCAGAATACCTGAAAGCTGCTATTCCTTTGCAAGTAGGAATGGAAGTCAACCAGCGGCAAGTTTTGCGAGATTTAGTCAACGTCCAATACAGCCGCAACGATATAGATTTAGGCAGAGGCAAATTTCGCGTCAAAGGCGATGTTTTGGAAATCGGCCCCGCTTACGAAGATAGAATTATTCGCGTCGAATTCTTCGGCGACGAAATCGATGCCATTCGCTACGTTGACCCCGTAACAGGTAAAATCCTGCAAAGTTCAACGGCTTTAAATATTTATCCAGCCCGCCACTTTGTCACGGCAGAAGATAAATTAGAGGCTGCTTGCCAAGGAATAGAACTCGAATTAGAAGACCGATTGGCAGAATTTGAAAAAGAGGGGAAACTATTAGAAGCTCAGCGGTTGGAACAGCGGACGCGCTACGATTTGGAAATGCTGCGCGAGGTAGGATACTGCAACGGAGTCGAGAATTATTCGCGGCATTTAGCAGGGAGAAATGCCGGGGAACCGCCTGAATGTTTGATTGATTATTTCCCGAAAGATTGGATGTTGGTGATAGATGAATCTCACGTCACTGTGCCGCAAATTCGGGGGATGTACAACGGCGACCAAGCTCGCAAAAAAGTATTGATCGAACACGGTTTCCGCTTGCCCAGCGCGGCAGATAACCGCCCTTTGAAAGCCGAGGAATTCTGGGCAAAAGAAAATCAGTGCATCTTTGTTTCTGCTACGCCTGGGGATTGGGAAATGGAACTGTCTGAAGGCCGAGTTGCAGAGCAAGTAATTCGCCCAACCGGAGTAATAGATCCGACTATTTTCGTGCGCCCGACGGAAGGACAAATTGATGATTTGTTGGGGGAAATTAAGGAGAGAGTAAGTCGGGACGAGCGAGTTTTGGTGACGACTTTAACGAAGCGGATGGCGGAAGATTTAACCGAATATTTGCAGGAGAGGGCGATTAAAGTCCGGTATTTGCACTCGGAAATTCAGTCGATTCAACGCATCGAAATTATCCAAGATTTGCAGGATGGTAAGTTTGATGTATTGATTGGTGTTAACTTGCTGCGGGAAGGTTTGGATTTGCCGGAAGTTTCGCTGGTGGTAATTTTGGATGCGGATAAAGAGGGGTTTTTGCGATCGGGACGTTCGTTGATTCAAACGATTGGAAGGGCGGCGCGGCACATTCAGGGACAGGCTATTTTGTACGCGGATAATTTGACGGATAGTATGGTTAAGGCGATCGACGAAACGGATCGCCGCCGGGGGATTCAGCTAGCGTACAATAAGATGCACGGGATTACGCCGCAGCCGATCGCGAAAAAGCGATCGAGCAATGCGATTTTGGCATTTTTGGACGTGTCGCGCAAGCTGAATTCTCAGCAGTTGGAGGAGGTTTACGAACAGGTAAACGAGTTATCTTTGGATGAGATTCCTCAGTTAATTGGGCGGTTGGAAGCGCAGATGAAGGCGGCGGCTAAGAAGTTGGAGTTTGAGGAGGCGGGTAAATTGCGCGATCGGATTAAGCATTTGCGGGATAAGCTATTGGGACATTAAGGAAGAGTGGGAGGATATGATGTTCGATCGCATTACCTTCGATCCAAAAATTATGGGAGGAATAGCTTGCATTCGAGGAATGCGAATTACTGTTTCTTTGGTAGTGAGTTTAGTAGCAAATGGGATGAGTGTAGAGGAAATTTTGGCAGCTTATCCTTATTTGGAAGCGGAGGATATTAAAGTTAGTCTCCAGTATCAACTCTCAACCTCAATGCTATGAATGCACCCACTCGTTTAGAGTTTCCCATTGCTAAGGCGCAATATCTCTTCAGCAGTGCCACGGAAGCAGGAGTAGGCGGAGATAAGCAGAAATTCTGGCGGGAGGTAATGGGGTTTGAGTCACCGGAGGCGATTCGAGACGCAATTATAGCCCAAATCTCGCTAGAATTGTTACAGCCAGTCGGACAGAATGACTATGGAGAACGCTACCAAGCTATTATTTTAGTTACAGGGCGATCGGGAGTATCTTGGCAAATCCGTACAGGTTGGATTGTTTTATTTGGTGAAGATATTGCTAGATTTGTTACCGCATTTCCTCAACGCTTTGGGAGACAGCAATGAGCAAATTTCAGTTATTGGATGCAGTGACTTTAACCGAAGGAGTCGCCCTCGCTGATGGCGAGATTGCACCGCCACAAACAGCCGGGACAATTGTTGAGGTTTTCAAGAACGGTGAAGCTTATTTAGTAGAATTATTTGGGGGATGGGTGAAAGCAGAAGTGGGCGGGGATTTTGTGCCTGCAACTCAGGATGAACCGGGCGCATTTATGGAAACGATAGGTGTTGAAACAGTTTATCCGCATCAGTTGCAATTAGTAAAATCTGCCGAAGAAATGATGGGGATTCGAGAGCATTTACTGTCGGTTTTAAATAATTTACCTGACGAGTTAGTGGCTGAAGTCTGCGATTTTGCAGAGTTTTTGCAGGAAAAACAGCAAAAAGTGCGCGCGGCGAAGCTATCCCGTAGGGAATCGTATTAAGCATCTGCGCGATAAACGTTTAGGTAATGGAGGGATAATTTAAAAGCTGAACATTAGCTTGAGTCCATTGGCGATCGGCTGATACTCTTCTGCGGTTAAACTGCCAAGATACCGCAATAAGTAAGTCTGTGGGAAAAAACACAACTGTGTTAAGAAAAATAAATGAGGCTGAAACCCTCTTCCCTCCTGCCTTCAGCATAGCTGCCTCCTGCCTCATTCCAACTACAAATATTTACGCCGTTCTACTTACTCGCCGGATATCTACAGCGCGTACTTGATCCAGCAATACTATCGATTCGGCAGTTAGATTTCCCACTCCAGCCTGAAGACTTGCTTAGCGGGTGACAACGTACCTATAATGCTTGCTGCATAAAGGATAGAGCCAAGAAGCCGCGCTGAAAATAGAGACGTTTATGGGGTTTGAGCGCAATTAGACTTGTTACCCAATCGTTCCATAATTCCATCCCATAGATCCACCGTTGTCCATAGAGGCGAGCGACTAAATTCACTTTGGCGTGGGGTTTTGTCTTGATGCTCCTTCATCCGTCCTGCATAAATTTCTATACCTAACTTCTTGAGCCATTGTCCGTGAACCGTCGCCAAACTATAAGCAAGCGCAATCAATAAGACCAAGGATAAAAAGCGAGTTTCATTGACCTTGGTATCTTCTCGCATTATAACCAGCAGTTTTGTAATCTTTGAACATCTGTTCAATGCCCCACCGACAACAATAAACATCTAAAGTCAGCTTCAAATTGGGGAGATTTGTCAGAATATACCAAGGTTCTTTTGGTCCGGGCTTACGATATTTTCTTTTCCAATACACAGCCAGATTAAATGGCCCTAAACCGTCTCCTTTATTTCCCAAAATATTCTGATAAAATTTGGACATCCCAGGTTTGAAGCCAAGCTTTTTGAGCACTTGATAGTCTTCACCTAAATTCTCTTGAAATTGGAAGTCTTTTTTCGCTCCGTAGTGCAAAAGATACACCCCTGGCATCAAGCCATGATGCGAGTTTGGGGCTATGAAACTCTCGAGCGCCTAAGACTAAGACGGAATAGTTCTTAAACAGAGGAAGGACTATACCTAACAGTCGTTTTTGAGTTTTGAGGTCACTGTTACCTGACTTCTTTAAGAGTTCCCAATATATCGGAAGAGCATGAGTTCCCCAGACCAGACTAACCATAAATATATTGTGTCCTTTCCACTGTGTCCGGTCGATTGCAACAATCCAATAGCCATACTTTTGATGCTTGAGTTTTCGTACACAGCGACGTTGTTCTCGGTTTAAACGCTTTCCAGTTTGTTCTTGTCGAATCCAATATTTAATCAGGGGAAACCACAATAGTTTGACGCACAACTGAGGTAACACTAAAAATCGTTGTAAGTTTCGGAAAGCGGCTTTGATATTGAATCGGTTGAGGAAAGACACTGGCTAATACGGAGAGCTTGACCTGACGATGAGCCTGAAGCAATAACAACAGCAGTTGCAAGGTTAAGTATTGGCTTTCATTGAGATGAGGGAGCAGAATTTTTTGGTATAATGGTGGCAACATTTTGTTTTTTGGGGAGCCCGTGTGGCTCCTTATTTTTTTACCTTACCATTCTCTCAAACCTTTGTCCTGTTTAGACTAGAGGTGCCTTGTCACCCGCTAAGGAAGACTTGGGTATAAAATTGGATTTTGTGCAGTCCAATCTCCTGATTGTCTGGTAATCGGCACAACAATCACAAGCTCAAAACGCATCGTACCTGTGTTGCTTGGCCTCCTGTTTGTGGAAAAGCGGTTTTAACCGCCGAGTGATAAAGGGGATAATTACAGCATATTCCAGATTCGTGAAGTACAGTAGCAGCTATATTGTGTGGTACGTATTATGTAGGGTGAGTTGCTACCGCCGCAGGTTCAATGAAACTTGCAGATTGTTGATGATGGCTATGCACTTTAGTTACTACAAGATTGGGTGTACCACATATCATGGAATATGCTGTAACTACACAGAATTAGACGATATCCTTACGCTTCTGAACCACTAAAGTGAGACCCAACAAAGCCAAAATTTGCAAGCAAAGGATAGCCCAATACTGCCTAACATTAACCTTGAACATTGAGCCGTATTTATTATAAAAGTTCTCTAACAGAGCTTCTCCGCCTTTAATCGTTCCCTCGTATTTCCCTTTCCACTCGCTGTAGTCTTTTTGCCAAGTGTCAATCTCCGCTTTGTAGCTATCAACTTTTTCCTGATAAGTACCGAACTCAGCGGGATTGTCCGGCGCTTTCCCAGGATCTTGTGGCTTCGCGGGTTCCGTTTGGTCTAGTACAGGATCGTATTTACCCTTGATTCCGGGAAACTTGCAAGTCTTGAATAGTTTTTCTCCCAGACACTCGCAGCGGTTTGTCTTGTCAGTTTGCGACAATTTATTGCGATCGTCCTTGCTTAACTGCCAGCAGGGATCGTCAACAATGTTACTCCCCAGATTACTCTGGGTCAACAGCGACTCAAAAGACCATTTGGTAATGGTGATTTGGTTGACGAGGCGGCCAGGAACCCCAAGAGCCTCGATGGATAGCATCCCGCCACCAAAGGTAATTTGCGGGACGAGAAAGATGATGGTCAGCAGCGGTGCGATATTTTGGTTCGGTGAAAGAGCTGATACAAATAGCCCCATCATCATGCCTGCGATCGAGGCGAGGAATAGGGTGACGTACATCCCTGTTAACGCTTCCGTCCCCCCTGGCAAGTCGATCGCCAACTTTTTAAACAGCAAAAAGACAGCAGCTTGATACAAAGCCAAGAGAATACCTACCCAAACTTTCGACAAAATGTAAGGGATGATTTGCAGCCCGATCATCCGTTCCCGGCGGTAGATGTCGTTTTCTTTGACAATTTCCCGCATGGTGGCGAGGCTGCCTACCATCACAGCAATGAGAGCTGTGACGAAGAGCATAGTAATTGCCTGACCTGCATCTCCTGTTTCGAGGCTAAATAAGTCGCGCTTCCAAGTAACAAAATCTAGCAGCCCTAGAGTAGGAGCAACGGCCAGCATTAAAAATAAACCGGCTTTGTCCTGTATTAATATTGCTAGATTTCTTTGGGACAAAATGGCAAACTCTCTGAGCGCCGAAACCCGCTTAGCTCGATGAGCTAACGGTTGTTTAGCAGGGGGGGGCTGCAATTCGCCAGCGACGGCTGGTGGTCGCGATAGCTGCCGCTCTACCACATATTTTTGATAATGGGAAGACAGCAGGTAGCGCTGTTGCCAGTAGTCCGGTGACTCTTCCCGCTCTACTTTTCGGTAAATTTCATTGAATTTCTGCACGCCAAAGTAGGTAGGGGCTTCTTGTGGTGGGCCGCAGTAAGCTACTCTGCCACCTGCTGCCATGAAGATTACCAAGTCGCAGAGGGTGACATTTTCGGTGGCGTGGGTGATCAGCAAGACGGTGCGGCCTTGGTCTGCCAGTTGTCGCAAGAGCTGCATGATTTCGAGCTCAGTGCCGGGGTCTAGTCCAGAGGTGGCTTCATCGAGGAAGAACAAGCTGGGTTTGGTGAGCAGTTCCACGCCGATCGATACCCGCTTGAGCTGGCCTCCGCTGAGGGCCTTGACTTGCACGTCTTTGCGATGAGTCAGCCCCAAATCTTCCAACACTTCTTTGACGCGCTGCTTCCGTTCCGCCGGCCGGCTGTCGGCAGGCATCCGCAGTTGGGCGGCGTAGTCGAGGGCTTGCTCAATTGTCAATTCCAGGTGGATGATGTCTTTCTGGGGAACGTAGCCGAGTTCGTTGCGGTAGGCGTTGAAGTTCTTGTACAGGTCAACCCCGTTGACGAGGACGGAGCCGCTGGTAGCGGGCCGGAAGCCGTTGAGGGCATCTAGGAGGGTGGACTTGCCGCCGCCGCTGACCCCGGCGATCGCCACAAATTCCCGCGCCTTAATGCTCAAGGAAATGTCATTCAGCAGTTTCGTGCCTTTCCCCACAACTTTAGTCAGGTGGACAGCATCAAGCCGCAGGTTGCCTTCTTCGTTATAAGTGGCGAAAGTTTCATCGACATTGAAGACCAAACGGCACGGGCCGATGCGGATGCTGTCATTGACTTTCAGTACCCTTTCTTTTTTAACGGCTCGGCCGTTGACATAGGTGCCGTTCGTCGAGTTCAAATCTTTGATGATGACCGAGCCGCTTTGCCGTTGCAAGCGAGCGTGGAAGCGAGAAACCGATGGGTGCCCGATCGCCGTGTCGTTTTGCGCATCCCGCCCTATTGTCAGGCTTTGGCGCCCGCGCATATCGATCTGGCTGACGAATACTGTTTCATTGCCAAGCAGGTTTTTGGTGGCAACTGTTACCTGTTCATCTAAAGGTTTTTGAACTGCAACAGCCGTGGGATCTGGATCGCTTGCCTGAACGATCAAGCGCAATTCACTATTGCCAATGCTAATGGTGTCGCCGTTTGCTAGGAAGTGAGGAATGTTCGCTTTGAGCAGGATGTTGTTGACGCGAGTGCCGTCAGTGCTGCCGCAATCTGTAATTTGATAGCGATCGCCTTTTCTACAGATTTGAGCGTGTTGGCGTGACACCAGGGGGTCATTAATGACTAAATCGCTGTTGGTAGCACGCCCGATAGTTACGACTTCAGTATTAACTGAGTATTCCCAGACAGGCTCGCTACCCTTGTGAATTTTTAAAATTGCTGGCGATACAGGCATAGAGAGCTATTTCCATTAATCTTATATCTTTTATCTCACACTGCCACTGACTTTTGTCAAAGATGTTTCTCTTCTTAACTATCCGGCGCTCTTTTAAAAAAATTAATATTTTTAATCTAAAAAGTGGTAAAAAATGTAACATACAGCTTAGCTATTGTAGCTATAACTTGTGAGTGTGAGGAGCGAGCATGAAAGCAAAATATTTATTATTGTACAGCATCTGGGGAATCCTGTTGGCATCGCCTGCGGCAATTGCCGAAACTTCTGAGGATATACCTTCGGTAGAGTCGCAAGGAAACGCTGCCTCCGCAGCGCCACCGGTTCTTGCTGCAAGCCAAGAGCAGCTTGCGGGCGCTGCTCCAAGCAGTTTAGAACCGCTGAGGGGAGATCGGGAAGTCAGGAAGCAAAAATCGAGCAGTCCCTCTAAATTTGCCGATCGCGCCTCGGCGACACCGCGATCGGCAAACCTGATGAGCGGAGAACATATCGGCAGCGACGATCGCCCTGTCGAGTCACCGCAAATCCTTGAAGCAGCAGGGAATAGGAACCGGGCGGGATCGCCTGCCGATCGGGCTTTAGAACCAACCGACGAGATCAAGCCAGCCCTAGAATCATTAATATGGGAGCCTAAAGTCGCTGTTACTGACAATAACCAATTACAATTGTCTCCAACAATACCCAACACTTCATCCAATACGCCCCCTATTACGGGTAATAACCAAGCGGATCGGGCTTTAGAAACAACCGAGAGAAATCCAGACATAGAATCAGTAATATCAGAGCCTAAAATCGCTATTACCGACAATAACCAATTACAATTGTCTCCAACAATACCAAACACTTCATCCAATACGACCGCTATTACGGGCAATAACCAATTACAATTGTCTCCAACAATACCAAACACTTCATCCAATACGCCCGCAGCAAAACCTTCGGACTCCCGGAAAAATCAACAACCAAAATTTCCAACAAGTGCTGCAGCAACAGCCATTGCTCAATCATTAAATGATGCCCCGCTCGGTACGCCGAGACCTGTCAATGAGGTAGTTCAAGAAACAGGAAACAATTCAGCATCCAACTTAATGAGGCAAGTAACATCTGTTTCCCAACTCTCAGACGTAAAGCCCACAGACTGGGCTTTTGGCGCCCTGCAATCGCTGGTGGAGCGTTACGGCTGCATTGCCGGCTACCCCGACGGTACTTTCCGAGGCAATCGAGCACTAACTCGCTACGAATTTGCTGCTGGCTTGAATGCTTGCTTAGAGCAAGTTAGGAACCAAATTGGAGCCAAGACAGCCGATTACATCACCAAAGAAGACTTAAGCATCCTGCAACGGCTGCAAGAAGAATTTGCAGCGGAACTAGCAACCCTGCGCGGCCGAGTTGACTTGCTAGAAGCGCGGACGACAGAGTTAGAAGCAAATCGTTTTACCAGTGGCACGACAATTTTTGGCGGAGAAGCCATCTTCGGGCTGTCTCAAGCGTGGGGCGGGAACCCCCCAGGCGAAGGCAAATCCAACCTCGCCTTCACAAACTTGGTGCGGCTGCAAACTGTCACTACCTTTACAGGAAAAGACAGGCTGCGAATCGAACTGCAATCAGGGAATTTCCGAGGCCGAGGCTTTGCCGAACCTAGCGCCCTCAACACCTTTACTTCCCTGCTATCCTTTCAGTCAGATACCGCCAACCAAATCCAGCTCTCAATGGTAGAGTACCGCTTTCCAGTTTTGAACGATCGCATTGTTCTCACCCTCCGCCCCGCAGGTTTTAACCTCAGCAGCGTCCTCACCGCCAACTCGCCCTTCTATGACAGCGGCCGAGGAGCCATTTCCCGCTTCGGAGAAGCAAACCCCATCTTAAAAATCGGCGACTTAGATACAGGCGTAGGGATGGACTGGCTGATCGGCCGCCGCTTTCGCTTGCAGTTAGCTTACGGCGCGAGAAATGGCAGCAGTCCCAGCCAGGGAGCAGTATTGGGCAAAGACAACTGGGTGGCCGGAGCGCAATTTTTATTCCTGTTAGGCAATAGCGCCCAAACTGGTTTGACCGCCATCTACGGTTCATCGCCCGACGGCCGCTTGGGAACCTTTACAGGCAGCGGCGCGGCTGATGCTTCTGGATTCATCAACCAGCGCTCAAATATCGGTGCTGTCGGCGGCAGTTTTCAATGGCGCGTTACCCCTCGCTTCACGTTCGCCACTTGGGGCGGTGTTATGGGTGCCTATGCCTCCAAAACTCAATCCGGCGCTGTCAGCACGACCTTTGCCACCGCTTTAGGATTTCCTGACCTGATCCAGCAGGGAGACTTGCTGGGGATCGTAGTCGGCCAGCCGCCCAGTTTGGTGCAGTACGACGATTTTTCTGCATCCACTGGGTTGCCGGGAGGCAAAGATTTTTCACTGCACGTTGAAGCTTTCTACCGCTTCAACCTCAGTGATTCTGTTTCTGTCACGCCCGGTTTCTTCTTAGTGACAAACCCTGGCAATTTTGCCAGCAACAACACGATCTATATCGGCACAATCCGCACGACTTTCAGATTCTAACTGTTACTGTAGTAGTTAGCTGCTAACTCGCAAAAGAGGAAAATTTAATGGCAACTCAACAAAAAATTACGCGCATTTTAGCTGGTGGCCGCCTCTGGGTGTTGCCTGCTGCTTTTAGCTTCCTCAGTTTAAGTTGGGTAGCACCAGCAAAAGCGGTCGAAACTTCACCCCCAAAGGCAACCAGCTTTTTAATTTCACAAGCAACCCAAACTAAACCTGCTGCATCTCGCCCTCGGCCGAAGCCTGCATTTTTTGAAGAAGAGAGGAGGCCGAGGTTTGGGTTTGGGGACTTCCTGAACTCTGCCTTGGATGGGGTAGACAATTCCTTCTCTGGCGATAGCGTGCAAAAGTCTTCCATTACTCTGGAGCCTGTGTCTGGAGTTTTCACGACAGGCATTAATGGCACCCTCACAGTGGGTATTAATGATAATCGCTCTGATTTCTTGCAAGGCAATTTTAGTGCGACTGACGGCACTAACCTGCAATTTTCTAATGTCATTTCCGGTTCTAGTCCCCAAAGAGGAACTTTGAACGTAAATGGTACGATCTTGATTAATGGCGTGCCAAATCCTGTCATCGGTGTGAGGGAATACAGCGCCAGCGGTAACGAAAATAATGGTTTTGTTAGCGCCACCGTGCAGTTAGTCGATCCAAATAACCCGTCGCAAGCGATTTTTATCCAAGTGCCAGCGAGTCGAAATTCAGGCGATCGAAATACTGCAAGGGGCCCTGCTAACCTGTCAATCGGCCGCCCCATTGACCGCTGAGCGGAGCGAGAAAATAGAGAAAGGAAAATGCCTTTGCAGTAGTAGCATCGGCATGATTCCAGGCTAGTAAGTTAAAAAACATTTAGTTTGTAGTTTGTAGGGTGCGTCAGACGAGGTTATACAACGACGATCGAGGATGGATGGTTCTGATGCACCCTGCTTTATCTGCCAGTTGCGTAAGTTTTAAATTAGCTAACTTAATGAGGAAATGTGAAGATGTTGTCGATCAAACTGATGGTGGGACAACTTTTGGCTGGCCTCGCCATAGGATTCCAAGCAATGCCTGCTATGGCGGAACTTTCCCCACCGGAAATCAATTCCATCGCCCGACAGACAACGGTACTGATTGCGCCCGGACTCACCCCGGAGTTGCGCCGGGACTTGGAGGAGAACCGCAATAACCCGTTAGAAAATAGACAAGTCTGGAACCCAGGTTCGGGGGCAATAGTAGCTCGTGAAGGCAATAAATATTACGTTTTAACAGTCGCTCACAACTTCTTCCAGAGGTACTTAGATAATCCAGAGTTCTGGCAAAACTCTGGTGGGACGCCCTTCTACGGCATCCGTACTTGGGATGGCGAAGTTCACAAAATCGAAGGTGTCAATGACGGCAGGGGTTGCCCGCTTAGAGGCATCGCCGAGGCGCGATCGCTGATCCGATTTGGCTGTCGCGATCGCTTCCTCCCCGGTACAGAAACCGTCGATCGCAATGTAGGCCAAAATGAGGTCAAAGGCATCGACTTAGCCATCATCAGTTTTACCAGCAGTAAAAACTACGCCGTTGCTTCTCTAGGAGATGCCAGCACAGTCAAAATCGGCGATCGGGTTTACATTTCCGGCTGGCCAGATCCCGAACTCGAGCAAGCTCAAGCCGGTCAAAGCGTCCGCCCGGTTTCCCGCAGGCAGAGGCGTTTAGCATGGGGATCTGTGGGGGCGAAACTCTCGCCTGATGCCAGCAACCAAGGCTACAGCATCTTTTATACCGACTGCACTCAGCCAGGGATGAGTGGCGGGCCTGTTTTTGACAAAGACGGCCGTCTTGTCGGCAATCACGGCCGGGGCACCCGCAACAACAAGCAATCCTGTGGCAGCGAGGGCAGCGCTAACAGCTTCATGGAATCGAGAGATGGCCGGGATGCGTCTGGACAGGCGGCTGATTCCAACAGTTTGAGCCAGCGGTTTAGCAGTTCGCAGCAAGTAAATAAAGCGATCGACCTGATCCAGCAGAGCAGACTGCGTTTACCTTTCAACTTGCAGATGCCTACTGCTGAGTTGATTAATAGAGGGTTGGCCGGTCAAGCCGTTCAAGTCCCTTTTGGCAGCAGCGGCCGCATCGAATTTGACATTGCCGCCGATCGCACTTCAGGCGCATTTGACGATCCCAGCGATGTTATCCCCGACATTTACAAGGAATATTCCTCCTTTTCTGGACTGGGCAGCCGCGTAAGAGACAACCCCTCCGGCGGGTGCGGCACTATTTTGCTAGGAGAACCGTGCCCGTGAGGAAGGTAGCAGAAGGAAACTTAAAACTTCTGCTTTCTCCCTTACCTCAAAGCTTCTGGGCCCATCCCTTGCCTGCTACCAAACCAAACCGCCAGCCGGCGAGGCGTTGGGGGCAGGAGCGTCGGGACTGGCGGCTGCACCAACACCTTCAACTACCGTGTTATTCAGGAATTGCTTGAAGTCAATGTAAACAGCGCTGGGTTCATCTTGGCTTTCATAGAGAGGGCCGCTCGCTCCAGCGCGGATGTTGAACAATCGCTGTACCGTTTCCCCAGCATTCGACCCCGGTTTGAGGGTAAATAGTACATTAGCGCCACTACAGGGACGCCCGCTAGCCTGTGCCGCGCACACCACCGCTTGCCCGTTCACGTAACCGCTGGTGATAAAGTTGAGTTGCCCGGAGTTGTAAAAATTCTGGAAGCGTGCAGAAACCTCCTGGCAACGCTTTTCCGGGGTGAACCCTCCTGAGCTGAAATAGTCAGAGAACCAGCGGATCACAGGAACTTGGCCTCGTGTCGTGACAGCATAAGTTGTGGGCAAACCGTTAGCGCCAGAAGCGCAAATAAAGCTTGTCCGTTGTACTGAGGTGGGCTGCGCGGCAAGAGTTGGTTCTGTGTCGATCGGCGGGCTGCTGGAAGTAGCGCCCAGGGGAATCAGGCCCGGCGGCAGGAGTACCCTGTTAATCCTGACAATCACCCCATTTTTGGCTAACAGTGGCAATTCTCTAGCAGTAGCGTCGTTGAGAATTAGTTGAGTGGCGCTAGAGCTAGGACTAACTTTGACTGTGGTGCCGTCTAGGGTTTTCAGTTCTCCACTTAGGAGGTCGCTCTCACTGATTTCGCCAGGAATCACGTGATACCTGACAATTTTTTGTAGCAGTTCTCGGTTTTCTGGCAGCAATAATTTTTCCAACATCCCTGGCGGCAAGGCAGCAAACGCTTCCTCTGTCGGTGCGAGAATGGTAAGCTGATTATTTCCTGACAGCAGGGGGATTAAGTTCGCTTTCTGCAAGACGGCAGTAAAAGTTTTTAGATTGCGGTTTTTGCTTAGCCCCTCAACTAAAGTGGGATTATCCTGTGATTCGTAGGAAGCGCCCCGGTTGAAAAAGCGATAATAAGGGTAAAACCGCTGGGCAAATGCGGCTGAGAAACTATCGAGTGCGATCGCCCCTGCGAGTCCGACAATGACTGCTAATTTGTTAAGCCTGCCACTACGTTTTAGCCTATGTTGTAGCCTATGTTGTAGCCTATTCATAAATATATTCTCCGTTTAATACATTAAACTTTGATAATCCCTTGCCTGACTGTATTGCTTTACTGTATTGCTTTAATTTCTCGGATTCATGTGTCGTTAGTGGCAAGTCGTTAGTGGCAAGTGGAGTTTTTTGACTCTATCTCATATAATATCTTTATTAGGTAATAGATTGCAAGGGGGCACCAAAAGTTATCCTTGCTGCCAAAGTACACCTCTTGGCGCTCTGGACTAAATGCTCAAGCTCAAATAGAAACTCGCTTAGGTCAAACACCATGCAGGGCACAATACTAGGTGGACGCTACAAAATTATCAGGCGGTTGGGAGGCGGAGGCTTCGGTGAGGCTTATCTGGCTGTTGACACGCAGTTACCGGGAACCCCCAAATGCGTCGTCAAACAGCTCAAGCCTCAAACTGCCGACTTAGCCACAGCGCGGCGCCTATTTGACCGAGAAGCGACAACTCTGCACAAGTTAGGGCAAGGCCACGACCAGATACCGCGCCTGTTTGCCCACTTTGAAGAAAATGAAGAATTTTATTTGGTTGAGGACTATTATGAAGGCGAGACGCTAGGCGAAGAAATCCAGCGTTTGCAGCGTTTCAGGGAACCGCAGGCGATCGCCCTGTTGCAAGATATCATGTCAGTCCTTCAGTACGTCCACAGCCACAACGTTATCCACCGAGACATTAAACCGTCCAACATCATCCGGCGTAAGCAAGACGGAAAGCTAGCCCTGATTGACTTTGGCGTTGTCAAACTCATTAACAGTTCCAACCGGCCAGCGCTTGATACCAACGCTCAAACTGTTGCAGTCAGCACTTATGGCTATACGCCTCCGGAACAACAAAACGGCCATCCCCGCCTGAACAGCGATATCTACGCCTTGGGCGTCACAGCAATTAAAGCTTTGACGGGAAAAGACATAAGGGATTTGCAGATTAATTTGCACAACTGGCGGGAGCAAGTGCAGGTGAGCGACGAGCTGGCAGCGATTTTGGATAAAATGGTGCGCTTGGACTTTCAGCAGCGCTACCAGAGCGTTGAGGAGGTGCTGGGCGACTTAGAGGCGATGGTAGCGGAATTCAACCAGCCCACGCAAGTGCGGGAAACCCAGGCGCGGCAAACCCAGGCGCGGCAAACTCAGGCGCGGCAAACAGCGCTCCGCCCCGCTCCGACTCCAGCACCTGCGCCGATCGCCCCAACTAAGGGGTTTGCTTTTAAACCCTGGCACTTAGTGGCGATCGCAGGTGTCGTTACTGCTGCGTTATTGGGCGGGTGGAAGCTCTACGAACCAAATTTCTACTTGCAACAAGCTAAGCAACAGCTAGATAAGTACCAACCAGAAAAAGCCTTAGACACCTTTCAGAGACTCATTGACAGCAAACCCAATGACCCCCAAGCTTGGAGGGGCCGGGGAGATGCGCTCCTAGCTCTAGCTCGGTATGAAAGATCCCTCAGTGCCTATGACAAAGCGCTGCAAATCCAGCCGAACGATGCCAAAACATTAAACAAAAAAGGCGAAACGCTTTATGAATTGCAGCGCTACCAAGAAGCGCTAGACACTCACGAGCAAGCGCTCAGAGCTGCTGATAACGACCCCGAAGCGTGGTATGGCAAAGGCAGGGCTTTCATTGGCTTGAAGCGCTACGAAGATGCTCTTACTGCCTTTGACAAAGCGCGGCAAATGAAGCCTCAGTCCCCCTCAGTTTGGTACAGCAAAGGTATCGCCTTAGAGTATTTGAATCGGCGGCCAGAAGCGCTTAAGATTTATGAGGAGGCAGTGGGAACTTACGACGAACAGCTTAAAGCGAACCCGAATAACTTGAAAGGGTGGGTCGAACGGGGTTCTGTGCTCAGCAAGTTGGGGCGCTTCAACGATGTACTCGACTCTGCTGAAAAAGCGCTGAAAGTTAACCCGGACTTCTATCCAGCACTCGTACTCAAAGGCAATGCGCTGCGGGTTACAGGGAAGGCAGATGAAGCGCTACAAGCTTATAACAAAGCCCTGGACATCCGCCCGGAAGATTATTTGACGCTGCACAACCGAGGAACGTTACTAGCAGAAAAAGGAGATTTTGTACAAGGGATTAAATCCTTTGATAAAGCCCTAGAAATTCGGTCAAGCTTCTCTCCGGCTTGGGTCGATCGCGGCATAGCTTTCAGCCAAAATAACCAACAAAAAGAAGCAATAGAATCTTTTGACAAAGCGCTCAGCTATGCACCAAAAGATGCTCAAGCGTTAGTTGGTAAGGGAATTTCGCTGAGTGCGCTGAACCGAAATGAGGAAGCGCTAGCTGCTTTTGAACAAGCCAAAGAAATCGAGCCAAATGACCCCTTTGTTTGGGCGAACCGAGCTGCTGTTCTAGAGAATTTAAAACGGAATGACGAAGCACTAAAATCCTATGACGAAGCAATTCGGCTGAAGCCTGACTTTCAAGCGGCGATCGAGGAGCGGCAAAAGTTGCGGCAGAAAATCAACTGATATTATGTCGATTACAACTCACTAAACGATAGCTGAAAACTATCTATTTGACCTCTGAGTCGAATGTGCGAACCCACTCATTCAAACCAGAGGTCAAACTACAAAATCCAAGTCCAAGCCGAGAGAGACTGCCAATTTTCTAGCCAATTTAAGATACAAGAGATGAATGGCTAATTGAGCAATAATTAGCTTTCACCACAACCGTCCATTTTCTGAGGCGCTATCTCTGTACTCACCTTGCGGTTGAGGATAAGAAATTACTGGAGGTTGGAGAGGAGAAGGGACTCTTCTGGGTGTCTCGCCTGCCGATTTATTGCCTAGTTGTACAAATGTCTCAATGGGAATTGCCCAACTAGATTCGATCATTAAATCCCTTGGCAAATTCGGCTTAGAACCATCTTTAAATACATAAGGATCGCCCCACAAAGGATAGGCGTGCATTCCATTGATTCCCACAACTTCCCCCCTGCTATTGAGCAACGGCCCGCCACTCATTCCCTTTTCAACAGGATTGCTATAGCCAATCTGATACCCTCCAACTAATGCTTTTGGAGACAGAAAGGAAACAGTCCCTAACAAAAATTCCAACCCTCTTTTTTCAGAATCCTCTTGAGCGGGAAACCCGGTAGCAAAGACTTCATCTCCTACTGCGACAGGTGATGAAGCTAACCGCGCTACTGAATATTCCCTCGTACTTCTGAACTGCAATAGAACGAGATCGTTGCCGTCAAAAAAGCGATTTCCGAGCAATTCACCCTGATATATTTTCCCATCAGGAGTTTGAATGCGGTGGCTTTCGCCCACGGCTAAAACATGATTGTTGGTAAGGATTGTGTAGGTCTGGCCTTGCTTTTTAATCAATATTCCTGAACCTGCACCGTATCCAGATAGGACTTTAACCGCGATCGCCCGGGCCTCATTTTTGATTTGGTTTACTGTCAGTTGTTGAGTGTTTTCTCGGCTGCCATTTACCTCAATCAAGCGCGAGCCGCTGACAGGTAAGGACTGTACTGGCTGTTGAGTATACCAACAGCCAATACAGGCGATTAACAAATAGCTGAAACGGAGTTTAAACCGCAAGCTATGCCAATTCATGCTGCATTCCTCGGTGATTTTTAATTAAACATACCGCCACCACCACCGTTACTCGGCTCAACGTTGGGCCGAGGGCGAGTGGGAACAACGGCAGGTTGATTATTGAGATCGGGATTAGGAGCAGAGCCAGCGACTTGAACGACGGGCGCTTGTTCGAGAAATTGTTTCAAATCGACGGTAGCAGATGAATCGCTACTTTCAAGCAGGGGAGCGTTGGACGCACCAGTACCAATATAAAATATCTGTTGGATACGAGCGGCTGCATCTGACCCTGGTTTGAGGGTGAAAAGCAATTTTTCCGAAGTGCATGGAGGGCTGCTATTTCCTGCACAAATAGCTGGCTGGCCGTTAAGATATCCAGCGGTGAGGAAGTTCAGTTGGCCGTTGCTATGGTGCCTTTGGAAGCGACTAGATACTTCTTGGCAGCGGCGCTCTGGGCTGTATCCTGAATCGGTAAAAAATTCAGAAGTCCACTTCACCACTTGAACTGTTCCTCGCCTGGTATTGGCAAAGGTTGTTGGTATACCGTCGCTACTTACGCCACAGAAGAAGGTAGTGCCTTGAGCATAACTGGGTTGATTGAAGGCGGTGACAGTACCGATCGCGATCGCGCCCAATGTCACCGCAGCAGTTAGTGATTGCCATTTAGTCATTTTGAGTTAACCTATTGGATTATTGGATAAATTTAATTGAACTCAAACTTTCTTTGAGTTATCTTGAGAAATCACAGCGATTATACAACTTGCAACTGCAATTTAGCTAACTTTTATCAGAAAATTAGCAGGATTCCCAACTGCAGGCTATGCTAATACAGCCACTTAACTTTTCAAGTCCTCAAAGCAGCGATGCACTTGATGAATCTGGTCTAAAGTGTTGAGTGAGATCTATTTAATCTTTTCTAACATACCGCTCTGAGATAAGTCAAGATCATCTCAGGGGAATTTGAAATAATCTTGACTTTCCCCCTTAACTGTAGACTAAAGCCCGTGGCCGATGGCACTCCGGCTCACGCCTTCATATCGTTTGCGGTTGCTTAAATCCTCCCTTTATCTCTTAGTCCGCGCAGGCGGACTTTGTGTGTGTAGAAGCGGTTGCAACCGCCGAGATATCTTACGGTGTCGGATTCGGATACTTAGCGTGCACCGCATCGATTTCCGCTACGATATCCTTATCCAAATTCACCTCCAAACTACCGATATTTTCCTCCAACTGTTCGAGACTTGTTGCACCGATAATTGTGCTAGTTACAAACCAGCGCGATCGCACATACGCCAAAGCCATCTGCGCCGCACTTATCCCATGTTTCCCCGCAATCTCAACATAGGCTTTCACCGCATCATTCACATTAGTTTTATCGTAACGCTGACCAAATCCCGCAAATAAAGCCAACCTAGAATTTTCGGGAATTCCATTCAAGTATTTACCCGTTAACAGCCCAAACCCCAAAGGACTGTAAGCCATCAATCCCACATTCTTAAAGCGGCAAGTTTCTGCTAAATTTAGGTGAAATGTCCGATTGCTCAAACTGAAAGCATTCTGAATCGAAACAACTTTCGGCAAACCGTGTTTTTCAGCCAAAGTGCAGAACTCGCAAACTCCCCAAGGCGTCTCGTTACTCAAACCCAAGTAGCGGATTTTCCCAGCTTTAATTAAATCAGCAAATACCTCTAACTGTTCCAAAATCGGGACTGTTTCGTGCTCTTGGGCGATGTCGTAATCCGGCGCGCCAAATAGCGGCACGTAGCGATCGGGCCAGTGGATCTGATAGAGGTCAATGTAGTCAGTTTGCAAGCGCTTCAGGCTGTCATTCAGGGCTTTTTCGACATTTGGGCGATCGATCTGATTTTTCCCTTCCCGAATCCACTTTAAGCGAGTGCTTCTGCCCGCTACTTTAGTCGCTATAATGACTTTATCCCGCTGCTGTTTCGCCAACCATTCCCCGATATATTCCTCTGTTTTTCCCTGAGTTTCCGCCTTTCCAGGGACGGGATACATTTCTGCCGTATCGATAAAGTTGATGCCTCTATCGATCGCAAAATCGAGCTGTTGGGCCGCTTCTGCAACGGTGTTTGGCTGACCGTAAGTCATCGTACCCAAACAGATTTCAGATACAGATAAGTCGCTGTCGCCGAGTTTTTTGTATTCCATGAGTTTGATTGCTGGAAAATTATCTGATTCTATATTACAGAAAAACCTTGATTTAATTGACAGCTCCAGAAAAGTGCGATCGGCTTTCTCCTCTCTTCCTCTTTTCCTCTGCGCTCTCTGCGCCCTCTGCGGTAAAAAAAATAAAAAATATCTGCACTTAAATGTTAATATAAATAATTCGTATTCCTCTGATGTATGAGTAACAGCCCGCTAAAAGTTCCGTTTGTAAATCTGTTCCTGCAACACCAGCCAATCCAATCCCAAATAGCAGAAACAATTGGAAAAATTATCGAGCAAGGAGATTTTATTTTAGGCCATGCACTCGCAGAATTTGAAACAGCATTTGCCGCAGCTTCAGGAGTAAAATACGGCGTAGGAGTGGCTTGCGGAACTGATGCGATAGCTCTGGGACTGCAAGCTTGCGGCATTAATCCGGGCGACGAAATTATCATACCCGCTAACACTTTTATCGCCACCGCGATCGCCGTCCTCGAAGCCAAAGCTATACCTATTCTTGTAGATTGCGACCCGGAAACCGCCCTGATTGACCTTACAGCAGCCGAAACAGCAGTTACCTCGAAAACTAAAGCAATTATTCCCGTACACCTCTACGGTCAAATGGTATCGCCCCGGCAGCTTTTAGATTTTGCGAACCGCCACGATTTAATCGTATTTGAAGATGCCGCCCAAGCGCACTTAGCCGAAAGAGAAGGATACCGCGCGGGTTCCATTGGTAAAGCAGCAGCGTTCAGTTTTTATCCCAGCAAAAACCTCGGTGCTTTTGGCGACGGCGGGATGTTAATTACTAACGATGCAGAGCTCGCAGAAAAAATGCGAACTCTCCGCAATTACGGAGCACCCACCAAATATTTACACACAGAAATTGGCACCAACAGCCGCCTCGACAATTTGCAAGCCGCCGTACTCAATATTAAATTGCCTTACTTAGAAAAATGGAATCGCGATCGCACCGACGCCGCCCAACACTACAATACTCTACTAGCACCATTGAAACACAAAGGCATTGTACCGATCGCCAACCACAGCAGCAGCGGTCACATTTATCACCTCTATGTTATCAAAATTACTGAGGAAAGCTCGTTAGCGAAGCCCTCGAAGAGGATCGACCGCAACACCCTTCAGGAAAAACTCGCCCAACACGGCATTCAAACAGGCATACACTATCCCGTACCTTGTCACCTGCAACCCGCCTACCAAAACTTAGGCAATCGGGGCGACTTCCCCCACGCAGAAACCCTGTGCCGACAAATTTTATCATTGCCAATGTATCCCGGATTGAGCAATACTCAGATCGAGCAAGTTGTTCGGGCGATCGTACTATCATTGAATTGCTAATTGTTCGTAAAACTTATGCTGCAGGTGGTTCAAGCAGTAGGGTGCGGTTCTCCAAGCGTTTTTGTGGGAATTAACAAATCTTTAACTGACAGTTTAAAACCCCAAAGCGTTGCGAATCCAGCGCAGCAATCTTAAAACTTCTCACACCATGCACATCCAGCGCAAAATTCGCATTGTTGTCAAGCGATACCTTTTGGGGGAAGGTATCACGGTACTCCTAGTCCTGCTGTACGCCCCCCTGCTAGTACACTGGTACGACGGTTGGTTCAACAAAAACATCAGCATCGAACACGAATATTTCAGCCACGGACTAATTGGTTTGCCTTACGCTGCTTATATTGCTTGGATGAACCGAAAGTCCTGGCGCAGCTTGCCCAACTCACCGCATCCTTTGGGAGGATTTTTGCTGGTACTAGCCACGCTTTTTTATCTGAGTCGCTTGAGCGATTTAGTAAATTTATCCCTCCCCGTAATGCTGGCCAGCATTTGCTTATCTTTAAAAGGAATTGCCGGCCTGAAATTGCACGCGATGCCGCTTTTATTCGTATTTCTGGCCTCGCCAAACCACATTCCTTACCTCATAGAACCCTACGCATTGCCGTTGCAGCACTTCATTGCTGAAACATCAGGCTTGATATTAATTAAGGTTGGTCTCAACGTGAGAGTGGAACAAATTTATCTGTACGTAAACGATCGCATTGTAGAAGTTGCTCCCCACTGTGCAGGCTTGAAAATGCTGTTTACCAGTCTTTACGTCAGCTTAATTCTGCTGGATTGGACAGGAGTTTGGCACGACCAAAAAAGAAGCCTTTTGTTTTTAGCAAGTACATCCATTATTAGCATCACTTCCAACATTTTCCGCAACACTTTGCTAACTTACTTTCACGGAACTGAGAGAGAGACGCTTTTTACTTGGCTGCACGCCGGATGGGGCGGAGACTTGTATTCTGCTTGTATACTAGGCTTATTGGTACTTATCCTCAACGGGATGGAAAAGTATTTCCCAAGCCAGTCTGTAAATTAGTGAAACAAATGATTTCAGCACGCAAACTACTGCGACGGTACCAATTATCTAAAATTTTGGTACTGGTGTTTTTGCTGGTACTGGTTGGGACAGTAGCAATTCCGGGCTACGCGACAGGAAGGTGGCCTTGGACAAACCCGCCAACCGTTGCCAACCTCAAGCAATTGAAAAGTTTGCGCCAAAACGGGATGACACTTCCCGGCTGGGAGGTGATCCGCGTCCAGAATAACGTCCAAATTGGCGGTCACAGATGGTTAGTTGAAGAAATTAAAAACGATCGAACAATTGCCCTTTTATTGCTGTTGCCTCAAAATGACCCCAAAAACCAGCCGCAGGTAGAATGGCTCGATATCGATGGATTTCACCGGTGGCAAACAGATTCTCATCGCATTTTGAGGTTTACAGTTAAATTAGCGCCAATACCCGACAAGCCGCCGCCTAATGTCGAGGCCCGGTTTTTCCGAAGCTGGACTCCCCAACAAACTTTTGCTGTCATGCAGTGGTACGCTTGGCCTAACGGGGGTTCTCCAACAACCAGCCGCTGGTTTTGGGAAGACAGCATTGCTAGACTGTCGAACCGCCGCGCCTCTTGGGTTGCTGTCAGTATCATCCTTCCCATTCAACCGCAGGGCGGCATTAAGATAGCTCAACCCTTGCTCGAATCTCTCGGCGAAATTGTCCAGGCTAAATTAATAGCAGAAACTTTCTGAGTATAGTATAGTTTTGACTGCAATTTTATGCGGGTATATTTGAATATTATAGGGAAGTTATCATACCCAATGCGACGATTAAAACCCCTATCCTGGGCGATTAAAAGCCGTCTTATACTATTTTCTATAGTCCTGGAAGCATCAATACCAAAGAAACCGGGTTGTGACCATTTTTCAATGTCTGGATGCAGTATTTTCGCAAAAAAAACCCGGTTTATGACCGCCCGTGCCTCCAGGGCTACTAACAAAGCCCGCCCGCGCCTGCCAGAAAAATCAAGGGGGAAAATTCAACCGAGCCAGTTAATACCTGTTGAAAAAAAATCTGCAATTACAGGCAATATCCAAACCATTCTTTCATGAGTCATTCTCTATTGTAACAACTCAAGGATCAAATGCTATAATTTGGTATATAGAATAGAGATTTTCAGTTGAGACTTGCGGACATCGAACTTCAAAATCAGCGAATTATTCAAAATGATACTCTTTTTAATCATCTCAAAATGCCGGAAAAATTCACAATTAAAAATCGCGTCGCTTTTTCCTTGGCAGGCCTGTATTCAACGGCTTGGACTATATCTTTTGCTGTTGTATTCTGGGGCTTTAACGGCAAAGTTTTTCCGGAAACGGCTTTAGCCCAATCTGTTGTTCCTAGTTCCGAACAGTTCGTGCCGCCACCGCCACTGCGCCTACCGCCACCGCCGCCTGCCAACTTCAACCGGGAAATTAACCCCGCTTTTCGGAATCGGCCCTACCGCCTGGGCCCGGCAGACCAAATTTCTGTTCAAGTTCAGCGCTTCCCAGAGCTAGGTTTTACGGGTGCAATCAGCCCTGAAGGAGTAATTGTACTGCCGCTAATCGGAACAGTAAATGTGCGCGGTCTTACCGTGGAACAAGCCCAGCAGCGCCTCCGGGAGCGCTTTGGCCAATTTATCAAAAATCCTCAAGTCTCGGCTGCTTTGCTGGTTCAGCGCCCCGTAGTGGTGACGGTGACGGGGGAAGTCGCCAGACCGGGTTTTTATCCGCTGCAAACCCCCCAACTTCCGGCGGCTCTGGCTGCTGCTGCTGGGACTACTCCTACGGCGGAACTGCGCGCAGTGCGGGTACGGCGGACTTTGCCTGAGGGTGGTGTCGCGGAGCAAATTGTTGATATTTTGACACCGCTGCAAACCGGTATTGCTCCGCCGGATTTGCGTTTGGAAGATGGAGATGCGATCGTCGTACCGTATAAACAGGTTACGCCCGATCGCAAATCGGATCAAGATTTAGCATCCAGGTACAGCCTCGCTGCTGCCGCTGTCCCCGTCCAAATCACTGTCACCGGAGAAGTCAGCAAACCCGGTTTTTACACCCTTCCGGCGGGTTCTGGTCGAATTTCGGCTGCTTTGGTAATTGCAGGTGGAGTCACGGGAAAAGCCGATTTGCGGGCGGTGCGAGTGCGGCGGACGCTGATGGACGGCTCGTCGGTGGAGGAACCCATCGACCTCTACACTCCCCTAGCAAACGCTAACGATTTGTTCGATTTTCCTTTAGCCTCGGGAGATGTGATTGTCATCCCGGAATTGGACGCTAGTACCAAAAACCTAGACTACGACAAAGCTCTTGTTTCGCGGTCTACTCTGATTAAACCCAGGATCTACGTTCGAGTTTTGAGTTACGCTAGTGGTGGTTTGACCTCGTTCTACGTAGAAAATGGCAGCAGGTTTTTGGATGCTCTCAACAACTTGCCTGTTAATCTAGCTGACTTGCGGAAAATAGCCCTGATTCGGTTCGACCAAAAGCAAGGTAGAGCAATCAACCGTTCGATAGATGCTAAAGCTGCGTTGGAGGGCAATGTTTCTCAGAACCCGATGCTCGAAGATAATGATGTGATTGTGATTGGTAGGAATTTGGTAGAGCGTATTGGTTATGTAATCAATACTTTTACTCGACCATTCCGGGATACTTTGGGATTTATTCTGTTCTTTGAACAGTTGAGAAATGGGGTAACAGATTTGTTCGGCCCGTCACGTAATGATAGGTAGTCATACCATTTTCAAATTTCACTTTTCGATTTTCGATGGGGAATGACTTATGCGATATGCGTTTACCACTTACCTACAGTTGCAGCTTCTTGGGAAATGGGTATCATTTGTCAGCAATCATTAGTTATCGTTAACAATTAGCAATCTAAAATCTAAAATCTAAAATCTAAAATCTAAAATCGTCATGACTTTATCAGTTGTCAAACGTTATTTAATTGCTTTCGACCAATACAAGTGGGTGGGACTGGCTACTCTCGCGGTGACTGTGGGCGTGTCGGGAGTAGTGGCCCTGCAGCCAAAGGCGGCGCCTGTTTACGTTGCAATAGGTACGCTGGCTTACGACAGACCGAACGTGATTTTTTCATCGACTACTACTAAAATTCAACAGGAAGGACAAGAAATAACTAAAGATATGCTGCTTGATACAAGGGTGGTTGAACCAGCAGCAGAAAAACTCATCAAACCCGAAGAAAAATTAAACAAAGAAGAAGCAGAAAAAAAAGTACAAGCTTTGGCTAAAAAGCTGGCAAAAGATGTGCAACTAAAGATGCCCAGTAAGAATAATGACCCCAGCGCTTTGATTCAAATATTGTACAAAAATGCCGATCGTAAACAAGCAGAAGCGGTAGTAAAGACGCTGATGAACGAAATGGTGGTTCGCAGCAAAACTATTAATACTTCTAGACTGCGAGTAACTATCGCCCAAATTAACCAGCGTTTGCCGAAAGTGACTCAGGAACTTAGAGAGACGGAAGCAAAACTTGAAGCCTACGAAAAACGAGAAGGAGTCTCGATTTTAGCAGCTCAGAGCGGTGCCCTGCCGCAAGCGATTACCAGCAGCCAACAGCAGCAACGGCAACTGCGAGTGCAGTTGGGAGGAATTGAAGCTCAAATTAACAGTTTGCAGGAACGCTTGGGATTGAATGTGGAGCAAGCTTACGTCGCTCAAGCACTCTCTGCCGATCCAATTATTGCGCAACTGCGAGTGCAATTGTTTTCGATCGAATCTCAGCTCAAAATTCTCCGCACCGACTTGCAGGAGGAACACCCAAAAATTGTAGAATTGGTCAAACAAAAACAAGTTTTTGAGCAGCAGTTGCAGCAGCGACAGTCTGAGGTACTCGGCGGTAACGGGGTGGCGGCTCCGCTCAGAAGTGCCGATCGAATTCGGGTAGACTCTTCTTTAGACCCGGCCAGGCAGCAGTTAGCTCAAAGTTTGATTGCTTTGCAAACGCAGCGGGATGCGGTGCAGCAGCAACTCCAAGGAATCGAGAAAACTGAACAGCTATTGCGTCGGGAACACGCCACAATCCCCAACAAGCAGTTAGAACAAGCGCGGTTAGCCCAGCAAGTGGCGTTCAAAAAAGCTCTCTACGACAAGATGCAGTCGGCTTTAGTAGATGCTGAGGCTGCGGTAGCTGAGACAACGGGGAGTTTGAGAATCGCCCAATGGCCGCAAACTGATGACGTTGAGTCAAACAAGAGAGGTTTGCCGGTGATGCTGGCGGTGGGGGGATTTGTGGGATTGCTGCTGGGCGGCGGGTTGATATTTTTGTTGGGGATGCTCAACGGCAAGTTTTACAGTTGGGAAGAAGTGCGGGCGGCTTTGGTGGAAAAAGAGGTGCCGATACTGGCAGTTTTGCCTGAAGTGACGGTGTTTGATGCCTACGCCGATGAAATGCCTCTGGCCCTGGAGGCAAATTCTCCCTATTTGGAATTTTACGAGCGGTTGCGCACTAATTTGCGCCGGATCGGGGACAAACCGGTCAATGTGGTGCTGCTGACTTCGGCGGCCGGTTTGGAGGGGAAAAGTTTTAGCGCTTACAATTTGGCAATTGCGTCGGCTCGATCGGGTAAGCGGACTTTGTTAATTGAAGCAGATTTGCGATCGGCTTCTAACGTTGAATCTTTGAAAATCGCTGCCGACCCTCTGGCGGCGGTAGAACCTTTGCACTATTACGGCAATATTAGCGAGTGCGTCTTTTTGGTTCCCGAGGTAGAAAACCTATATGTGGTACCGAGTCCGGGCTTTTTGCGGCAGGCCTCTGCGGTACTCGAATCGAGCGAAATGCGGAGATTGTTCGACGATGTTCGCAACCGCTTTGATTTTGTGGTTGTCGATTCTCCGGCCTTGAGCGAGTGCAACGACGCCCTGACCCTGGAACCGTACACGGACGGTATGATTTTGGTGGCGCGGCCTGGTTACACTCTGTCTAGTATGTTGTCTGAGGCTGCAGATCAGTTGCTGGAATCGGACGACGAGGAGTCGCCTAAATCCGGGCCGCGGCTGTTGGGAGCGATTATTAACGGTGCTGATATTGCGGTGAAGTTCCGCAACGATATGGATGAATTCGAGTTGCCTTTAAGTGCGATCGGCGATCGGGCGATCGAAGTGCGATCGAGGCAGTTACCGCAGCACTCAAAGCCCAAAAACAAAGTTATTAATAGTAAATTTAGCTAATTTACGTGGCTTGATTCTGGTAAAGCAATCCTCAAGGAAATGTGAATATTTGAATATATTGTAGGATGCGCCATCAGCAGCTTAAGCCGAAACCACCGCTAACAGTCAGTCGATTTTAGATTTTAGATTTTAGATTTTAGATTGAAGAATCTACTCCACATATGAATCTGGGAGGTTGAACTTCGGTCTAAAATTTTGCGCCCGGAGCAACTCCGGTCTTCAAGCAAGTATCGGTTTTTGCCCTAGTTCAACAGTCAACAGTCAGTCGATTTTAGATTTTAGATTTTAGATTTTAGATTTTAGATTTTAGATTTTAGATTGGGAGCATCTCATATTTGTAAAACCCACATTCCGCAGATATTCAAGCAGATTTCATTTCAAAGAAATTCAGAATTGCCAAAACCTCAAATGATTGCAT